>CAIQEI010000018.1 GCA_903870815.1 uncultured Verrucomicrobia subdivision 3 bacterium | reverse complement strand
GTTCCCCGACCAATGGCCCCTCCTACACGTATACCAGCGCCGGCCGCCTCAACACGCGGACATGGGCGCGCGGCATTGTGACCACCTACGCTTACAACGCCGCGGGTGAAGTGAAGACCACCACCTACAGCGACGGGACCACGCCGGCGGTGGGCTATGCGTACGACCGCCTGGGCCGCCAAACCGGCATCACCAACGGCACCTCGGTGACGGCCTTCACCCTCAACGATGCCGGAAGCGTCCTAATCGAGGCGTACACCAACGGACCCCTGAACGGCTGGGCGGTCACGAACGGGTACGACACGCTGCTGCGCCGAACCAACTTGGTCACCTTGTACGGCGGAGTCCGCCAAACGGTGGCAACGAACAATTTCGACGCGGCTTCCCGGATGGGCACGATTTCGGATGGCACCAATTCGGCGACCTATTCTTTCCTTGCCAATTCGCCGCTGGTGAGCCAGATTAACTTTACGAACGCTGGTTCCTGGCGCATGACCACGACCAAGACATACGACTTTCTGAACCGTCTGACGCAAATTGCTTCAACGCCGTCGGCGTCCCCGGTGATCTCGTTCGCGTATGCGTACAACAACGCCAATCAGCGCACTTCAGTAACGAATGCGGATGGGACGTACTGGCTGTATGGTTACGATGCATTGGGTCAGGTGACGACCGGAGTCAAGTATTTCAACAACGGGGTGCCGGTGCCTGGCGAGCAGTTTGGGTATGCGTTTGACAATATCGGCAACCGCACGAGCACGACCGCGGGTGGGGACCAGTATGGGAACAACCTGCGCACGGCCACGTATGGCGCAAACTTGAACAACCAGTACACAAACCGCACAGTGCCTGGCGCGGTGGACGTTCTCGGCTCCGCGGTGACCAATGCCGCCGTGACAGTAAACAACCAGCCCACATATAGGAATGGCATGTTTTATGAAGCCACGTTGGCGCTCACCAATACCAGCGCGGCGGTATGGCAGTCCATCACCAATCTCGCCGTGGCGCACACTAGTTCCACCACCGACTTGGTCGCAACGGTAACCGGCAACACATTCTTGCAACAAACGCCGGAGGCCTTCAGCTACGATTCCGACGGCAACCTCATTCAGGACGGACGCTGGACGTACACGTGGGATGCCGAGAATCGGTTGATCCAGATGGTGAGCCTGACGAATGCGCCGACGGCCTCCAAGCTGCGGTTGACGTTTGGTTATGATTCGAAGTGGCGTCGCATTTCCAAGGCCGTCGAGGCGTATAATGGCTCCGCCTGGACCACGAATCTGGCTGAGAAATTTGTTTATGATGGGTGGAATTTGGTGGATGAACTGAACGCCACAAATAATGCGGTGATTCGGTCCTACATGTGGGGGTTGGATTTGAGTGGGACGTTGCAGGGGGCTGGTGGAATCGGCGGCCTTCTACTGTTCTGGCAGGACTCAGCCAATGTTGTGCTCTTGCCTGTTTACGAAGGAACAGGGAGTGTAAAGTCATACATCTCATCGTCACAAGGCGTCCTAATGAACCAAATGGACCATGGGCCATTCGGTGAAACAGTAAGAGGCAATGGTAATACCAGATTCTATGGCTTTGCAACTAAATACACAGACGCTCAAACGGGGTATTTATATTTTGGGTACCGCTACGAAAACCCGCAGCATGGTGCTTGGCTTAGCCGCGATCTTTTGAGTGATAATGCTTTCCTTTCAGGAATAGTTATGAACAAAGGAAGTCAAGAAGTTGCAGCAATTCGGAGGGAGTCCATGAAGCCTTTGTATTCGCTGATGGCAAACGATCCGGTAAACACCATTGATGCGTTTGGCCTCAAGGCGGATAAATGCGAATGTGAAACAAAATGCAAGAGCGGAGTTTGGGCTGGCAAAATTCGACTCAATGCATGGTCGCTTGTTATTGGTTTGCAACATTTTAT
>CAIQEI010000017.1 GCA_903870815.1 uncultured Verrucomicrobia subdivision 3 bacterium | reverse complement strand
GTTGAAGAGTTGAATCGTTGAAGAGTTGAATCGTTGAAGAGTTGAATCGTTGAAGAGTTGAATCGTTGAAGAGTTGAATCGTTGAAGAGTTGAAGAGTTGAAGAGTTGAATCGTTGAAGAGTTGAATCGTTGAAGAGTTGAAGTGTAAAGCAACGGCAGACGCTCCGCCGGGATCGAATGCCGCAACTCAGTATTGACATATTTTGTCCAGTCATGACAAAATATGTTGAATTAGGCGCCTTTACTTCAGGAGCCGAGACCCCAAATGTCAGAAATGAAATTATCGGCGGAAGCCATCACTGCAACCGTGGTTGCGGACAAAAGTTGGACGGCGGTTTTTGCCGATCTCGTCAAGGCGCGGCTCACCGCGCTCGTGCTGCTTACCACCTTTGTCGGCTTTTACCTCGGTGAACGCGGGACAGTGGATTACCTGCTGATGTTCCACACGCTGTTCGGCACCGCGCTAGTCGCGTCCGGCGCAGCGGCACTTAACCAGTGGCTCGAACGCGACCACGATGCCAAAATGCGGCGCACCGCGAGCCGGCCGCTGCCATCAGGCCGGATGCAGCCGGCAACCGTGGCGATCTTTGGCGGCGCGTGTTCCGTGGTCGGCCTGGTTTATCTGGCCGCGCTGGTGAATCCGCTCACGAGCGTGGTGGGCGCGGTGACTTCCGTCAGCTACCTGTTCATTTACACGCCGCTCAAACGGGTGACGTGGGTGAACACTCTGGTCGGCGCGATTCCCGGCGCATTGCCACCGCTGATGGGCTGGACGGCGGCTCGCAACGAATTAAGCGGCGAGGGCTGGGCGCTGTTTGCGATTCTGGCGTTCTGGCAGATCCCGCATTTCATGGCCATCGCGTGGCTGTATCGCGACGAATACGCCAAGGCCGGTTTCGTGATGCTGCCAAACGTGGACGCGGGCGGCGGTCGCACGGCGCAGCAGGCCATCAGCAACACGATCGCCCTGCTCCTCGCGAGCCTCTGTCCATATGCGTTCGGTTTGAACGGCAAGATTTATCTCGCGGCCGCGCTGATTTTGGGGGCCGGCTATTGCTGGTGCGCAGTGCGATTTGCGCAGCAACTCACGGCGCAGCGCGCACGCCAACTTTTTCTGGCCTCGATCATTTATCTGCCGCTGCTGATCGCGGCGCTGGTCGGCAACAAATTGAAATAATTAATTTATGGAGTCAAACGTCCAACAATTTCCGCCGTTCCGCGAAGCTTCGGCGCCGCCGGCGCACGACGACCACGCCGGCCATGAGCACACCGAGCACCACGAGCCGAATTTCTGGCAGAAGTATATTTTCTCCTCCGATCACAAGGTCATCGGCATCCAGTATGGCTTCATGTCGCTCTGCTTCATGCTGTTCGGGTTTTTCCTGATGCTGCTCATGCGCTGGCAGATCGCGCATCCGGGCGTGCCGGTGCCGGTGTTAGGCCCGCTGCTGGAGAAAATCCTCGGCCAGCCGGCGGCGCACGGGGCGATTTCGGCGGACCTGTACAATTCCTTCGGCGCGATGCACGGCACCATCATGGTGTTCCTCGGCGTGGTGCCGCTAGCGTTCGCGGCGTTCGGCAACTACGTGGTGCCGCTGATGATCGGCGCGCCGGACATGTGTTTTCCGCGCATCAACATGGCGAGCTTCCACGCGTTTTTCCTCGGCGGTGTGGTGATGCTGGTGAGCTTTTTCATTCCCGGCGGCGCGGCGCAGGCGGGCTGGACCTCCTATTCGCCGCTGGCGACCACGATTCCGACGAACGGCCAGGCCTTCTGGCTCGTCGGCATGGTGCTGCTCATCACTTCATCGCTACTCGGCGCGGTCAATTTCATCGCCACGATCATACAACTCCGCGCGCCGGGGATGACCTGGATGCGCCTGCCCTGGTTCGTCTGGGCGCAATTCGTGACCGCCTTCATCCTGCTGCTCGCTTTCCCGCCGCTCGAAGCCGCCGGCGTTTTGCAACTGATGGACAACGTCGCGCACACCAGTTTCTTCCTGCCGACGGGACTCGCCATCGGCGGCCAGCTGGCTGACCGCAGCGGCGGCGGCAGCCCGCTATTGTGGCAGCACTTGTTCTGGTTCCTCGGCCACCCGGAAGTTTATGTCTTAATTTTGCCGGCGATGGGCATCGTCATCGAGGTCATCGCCAACAACACGCGCAAGCCGATCTGGGGCTACAAATCGCTCGTTTATTCGGTGCTGTTCGTCGGTTTCCTGTCGTTCATCGTCTGGGCGCACCACATGTATCTGACCGGCATGGGCCAGAAAATCGCCACGTTCTTCCAGGCGACGACCATGATGATCTCCGTGCCGTCGGTGATCATCTTGACGTGCATGTTCCTTTCGCTGTGGGGCGGCTCGATCCGCATCAACACGCCGATGCTGTTCGCGCTGGGCTTTTTGCCAATGTTCGGCATCGGCGGACTGACCGGCCTGCCGCTCGGGCTGGCGGCGGCGGATCTGTATCTGCACGACACCTATTACATCATCGCGCACTTCCATTATGTCGTTGCGCCCGGAACCATTTTCGCACTCTTTGCCGGCGTCTATTTCTGGTTCCCAAAAATGACCGGGCGAAAAATGAACGAATTCTGGGGCCGCGTGCACTTCTGGTGCTCCCTCGCGTTCATGAACATTGTCTTCATGCCCATGTTTGCGCAAGGCATCAAGGGCATGTTGCGCCGCATGAGCGACGGGGCGGTGAACTATTCCGCCGCGCGCGTGCCCGGGGCGATTGACGCGCTGCCCGGCAGCGTGATGCAGTTGAACGGCGTCATTTTGTGGGCGGCCATCTGCCTGGGCATCGCGCAAATCCCCTTCATCATCAATTTGTTCTGGAGCATCAACCACGGCGAAAAGGTGGGCACCAATCCCTGGCGCGCGACCACGCTCGACTGGCAGACACCCACGCCGCCCCCGCACGGAAATTTCGAGCACACGCCGCACGTGGTCCGCGGGCCTTACGAATACAGCGCGCCCGGCCACGCGGAAGATTTCACGCCGCAGGACGAACCGGTAAGCCCGTCCGCGCCGCTCACGCCAACCGCGCACCACTGATTTTCCATGGAAATTCCCTACACAATTGAAACCCGGCCGGACACCGGACTTTACAACGCCAAGCTCGGCATCTGGCTGTTTCTCGCGTCTGAAGTGATGCTCTTCGGCGGATTGTTTTCCGCCTACGTATTGCTGCGCGTGGGCGCGGAGCACGGCATGTGGCCGCACGGCTGGCTGAACGTCACGCTCGGCACCGTCAACACGCTGCTTCTCGCGCTCTCGGCCATCACCACCCTGCTCGCGTGGGCGGCCTGCAAGGTGCGCGACTTCACCAAGTTTAAAATCTTCCACGCCTGCACCATTCTGCTGGCGTTGACATTTTTGGGCATCAAATCCTACGAATACCACGACAAGCTAATTCATTACGAGATCAAGCTGAACAACGGCACCTTCGCCGACGGCCATATGGTCGAGGAATCAAAGGACTTCGACCTCGCGAAAAAAACTGGCACCGTCACGCTCCACGGGCGCGTGGTTGCGGACGAAAAAGAACTGATGGATTTGCGCGCGCCGGCGGCGCAGTCGGCCAAGCTGGATGAAGTGACCGTGGCGGCGACCGACATCAAGAGCATGGGCAACTACGGCCCGCGCCACAACACCTTCACCGCGATTTATTTCACACTGACCGGACTGCATGCGCTGCACATTCTCGGCGGCACGATCGTCATCTTTTACTTCTGGGCGTTTGGCGGCGCCATGTGGAAGACCGATCCCGAACGCTTCACCAACCGCATCGAAGTCTCCGGGCTGTTCTGGCATTTCGTGGATCTGGTGTGGATTTTTCTGTTCCCTGTGCTTTATTTGACTTGAGATTTTATGAGTGAATCCGACAAACCAGTTAATCTGAAAAGCTATTTCCGCCTCTGCGGCGTGGTGTTTCTGGTCGTCCTCTGCACCACGTCGGCGATGATCGCCACGTCGTTTTCGCATATCGGCGAGGGCTGGACGCTGAAAGTGACGCTCATTCTCGCCATCGCCGTGGTGAACGCGTTTCTCGTCGCCGGCTACCTGATGCACTTGCTGTCGGAGAAAAAACTCATCTACACCGTGCTCGCGTTCACCGTGTTCTTTTTCATCGGCCTGCTCGGCTTGACGCTGGGCGCCACGTTTGGATTTCCGCCAGGAACGGTTTCCCACTAAAATAATATGTCCCTCAAAGCCTTCCATCTGATCTTTGTGACGCTGCTGACGGCGCTGTCGTTCGGCTGCGCGGCGTGGGCGTTTCAATCCGGGAGCGTGCTTTGGGGTGCGACCGCCGTGGTCGCCGGCATTTTCGTGATTGTCTATGGCGTTTACTTTTTGAAGAAACTGAAAAACGTCAGCTACCTGTGAAATTGTTCCGCGCCATTTTATTTCTCATGCTCGCCGCGCTCGCGCCGGTGAAGGTGTTCGCCTGCGCCGCTTGCGGCAGCGGCAACAGCCAGATCATTGATTCGCCAATGGTTGACGGCATGAATCTCGGCATCCTCACGCTGGGAGCCGTTCTCCTCACGGTGCTGGGTGCGGCGCTGACCTTTTTGATTTACTTCATCCGCAAGAGCGAGGCGCTGGAAGCGGCAAAAAAATCGACTGCCGAGACGCCGGCTAGTTTTTAATTTTTGATTTTAAGTTTTAAATTAGAAACTTAATACCGCTGGCGCAAAACTAAAAACCAAAGACTCAAAACTACAATTTATCCGTATGAAAGACTGGTTCGCTCATCTCTGGCAAATGGTTTCTGACGCTTCAGCATGGCTTTGGCACTTTTTGGGTGACGCCTGCACGCGTGACGGGTTTGCCCACCGGGTGCTGGGCTTGCCCGAACTCGCCTCGGCCAACGGCAAAGCCGTGGACAATCTCATGGTTTACGTCCACTGGCTGATGCTTGCGCTGTTCGTCGGCTGGGTTATTTATTTCGGCTACGTGCTGTTCCGATTCAATGCCGCGCGCAATCTGAAGGCCAGCTATGTAGGTTCCAAGAGCAAACTGCCGAGTTATGTCGAACTCGCGATCGTCGCCATTGAAGCCGTGCTGCTACTGGGCATCGCCGTGCCGCTCTGGGCAAAAAACGTTAACCAATTTCCCAGGCCGGAGGATGCCACGGTGATTCAAATCGTCGCGCAGCAGTTCGCGTGGAACGCGCGATACCCCGGTCCGGACGGCAAATTCGGTCGGCAGGACATGAAACTGGTCGCCGAAAACAACGTGTTCGGCATCGATCCCACCGATCCCGCCGGCAAGGACGACGTGCAGGTGTTCAACGAAATCCACGTTCCCGTCAACAAGCCGGTGCTGATTTATCTCAGTTCCAAGGACGTCATCCACTCGCTCAAACTCGTGGCCATGCGGCTCACGCAGGATGCAATTCCCGGCCTCCGCATCCCCTGCACCTTCACGCCCACGAAGATCGGCCGGTACCAGATTGAATGTGCCCAGCTTTGCGGCAACGGCCATGCGGCGATGGCCGGCGGCTTCGTTGTCGTGCAAAGCCCGGCTGATTACGCCGCGTGGCTGGCAGGCAAGTCCGGCTCCGCCGCCCCGCAGAGCTTTGAGTGACCGGCGGTGGCCGGTTTCAGCTTTAGTCACCGGCCGGCCGACTCACAACTTCCGACCGGGCGCGGGATAAAGTCGGGAAAGCGTTAATCCCGGGTTTGATTTCACGGGCATTTGCGGCGATGATAGACCCAGCAAACAATTGAATCGCATTTATGAATTCCAATGAGGCCAAGATTTTAACGCGCGACGTGGAAGCTTCCGTGGTTCCCATCGGCACCAAGGTAACACTTCAAAAGGGCGAGACCGCACATGTCACGCAATCGCTGGGCGGCACCTACACCGTCGTGGTCAACGGCAACATGTTCCGCATCGAATCGAAGGACGCCGACGCGCTGGGCATCGAAGTCCAAGCCGCCGCGCCCGCCACCGCCACGCCCAGCGGGCCGCTCACGCAGGAACAACTGGAGAAGAAGGTCTGGGAATCGCTCAAGACCTGTTACGACCCCGAGATACCCGTCAACATCGTGGACCTCGGCCTGATTTACGACTGCCACCTCACACCCATCGGCACGGACAACTACAAGGCCGACGTGAAGATGACGTTGACCGCGCCCGGCTGCGGCATGGGACCGGTGCTCGCGCAGGACGTACAGAACAAACTCATCTCACTCGAACCGATTGACGAGGCGAACGTCGAACTCGTGTGGGATCCGCCATGGAACCAGGGCATGATGACCGAGGCGGCGAAGCTGCAACTCGGATTGCTGTAAGATTTCGATAAGGAATCCAGGAAAACAGGAGAAAACGCTTCATGGTTTTCAGGCTTCGTAATAAAAAATCCGAAAATGACTGACTGGACATCATTGCGCGCGGACTTCCCGATCCTGAATCAGCAAGTTCACGGGAAGCCGCTCGTTTACTTCGACAACGCCGCCACCTCGCAAAAGCCGCGTGCGGTGATCGACGCCCTTGTCCACTACTACGAATTCGACAACGCCAACGTTCATCGCGGCATCCACGAGCTGAGCAACCGCGCCACCAGCGCCTTTGAAGCCGCCCGCACCCGCGCCGCGAAATTCATCAACGCCGAATCCGCCGACGAAATCATCTTCACGCGCGGCACCACCGAAGGCATTAATTTGGTAGCCGCCACGTGGGGAGTGAAAAACCTCAAATCCGGCGACGTCATCCTGCTCACCGAACTGGAGCACCACAGCAATCTCGTCCCGTGGCAGATACTTGCGCAGAAGACCGGCGCGAAGATCGTCTACGTTCCCGTCACCGGCGACGAGGGCGTTCTTGATTTGTCCAATTTGGATTCATTGCTCACCTCGCAAGTTAAGATTTTCTCGATGGTTCACATCTCGAATTCGATGGGCACCGTCAATACGGTCGCCGATCTCTGCGCTCGAGCGCGGAAGTTGGGCATCACCACGCTGGTGGACGGCGCGCAGAGCGCCGGGCATCTGCCGGTGGACGTGCAGGCCATCGGCTGCGACTTCTTCGCCTTTTCCGGCCACAAGATTTGCGGGCCAACCGGCATCGGCGTGCTGTGGGGCCGGCAGGAAATCCTCGACGCCATGCCGCCGTATCAGGGCGGCGGTGAGATGATCCTGACCGTGGGCTACGACAAGTCGGAATTCAAACATGCCCCGCACCGGTTCGAGGCCGGCACGCCCGACATCTCCGGCCCGATTGGATTGCACGCTGCCATGGATTATCTGGACGCCATCGGCCGCGAGAACATCTGGCGGCACGACCAGGAACTGGCGAACTATGCGGCTGACCAGCTGGCCGGACTCAAAAACATCCGCATCTTCGGCCCCAAGACGAACCGCGCCGGCCTCGTGAGCTTTCTGCTGAAAGACGTTCACGCGCACGACGTGGTAACTTTGGCCGATCAGGGCGGCGTGGCGCTGCGGGGCGGGCATCACTGCACGCAACCCTTGATGCATAAGCTCGGCGTGGAATCCACCGCCCGTGCCAGTTTTTACTTCTACAACACGAAAGCCGAAGTGGACGTCTTCATCGAAGTCATCAAAGAGATCCAGAAGTTTTTCGCGTCTTAAATTCACCGCCACCAGACGCAGAGCGCGGCCCTTTTCTTCCTTCCGTCTTTCCAAGGCGGGCGTTAAATATTCTTGGCAACGCTGGAAAAATAGATTTTTCTTGGTGCACGCTTAGAAAGCCATGAAAACAAAACTTCCCATGCTCGCGAGTCTGGCTGCGTTCATAATGCTCACGACCGGATGCGTCTTTACCCAATCTACCGTCAAGATCAGCTTCAAACCGCCCATCAGCACGGACAAGGTCAGCGTGGATAAAATCATCGTGGTGCAAAACCTAAACGACCTCCGCGGCGGGGATCCGTTTCTACTTTCATACAAGGGCGTTGGAATGAAGACCAGCGGAACCTATGTGACCGAAAAACAGGTCGCAGCCATCCTCACCGAAGCCATCAAGGAGACTTTGACCAATTTAAATTATAAAGTTTCCGTAGACCACGGCGATTTGCTGCTGGCAGGCGATCTGTTGAAACTGGATTCCACGCCCATCATGGGATTTTGGAGCGGAGATTTGGATTGCACCATTCAGATTGACCTCAAACTTACGGACACCAAAACCAACAAGCTGCTCTGGAGCGATACGCTGACCGGTTTCAACAAAGAAACTGGATTGCAAATTGACAGTGAATCTCATCGCGAAATCACCACGGAAGCAGCCATGGACGACTTGATGCAAAAGCTGGCAACCTCCGCCAGCTTCAAAAGCGCGGTTCAAAATTACGCCAGTCCATAACGCCAGCTTTGCTTGCCTTTCAAGATTGTGCGGACCTGGCTCACACGTTGAACTTGAAGAGCAGGACGTCGCCGTCTTTCACGATGTATTCCTTGCCTTCCATCCGGTAGAGTCCCTTTTCGCGCGCGGCGGCGACGGAGCCGAGCTTGACCAAATCCTCGTAGGCTACGGTCTCGGCCTTGATGAAGCCGCGCTCGAAATCCGAGTGGATGACGCCGGCGGCTTTCGGCGCGGTGTCGCCGTTATGAATGGTCCACGCCCGGACTTCCTTTTCGCCCGCCGTAAAGTAGGTGCGCAGGCCGAGCAGATGATACGTGGCGCGAATGAGGGCACCGACGCCGGATTCGTTAACGCCCAACTCCTTCAAGAACTCCTTGGCCTCGGCATCCGACAAGTCAATCAGATCGCTCTCAATCTGCGCGCTGATAACGACGGCTTCGCACGCGAAATGGTGCGCGGTGTACTCACGAACTTTCAGGACGAAAGGATTCTGGTCGGCGGTGGCGAGGTCGCCTTCCTTGACGTTGCAAGCGAAGATGGTGGGCTTGTCAGTCATCAACCAGAACAGGCGGGAAATGGCCTTGTCCTCGGGAGTGAGTTCGAGAGTAAGGGCGGGCTTGCCCTGATTGAGATGCGGCTCAAGTTTTTTCAATACGGTTTCCTGCGCCAGCGCCTCCTTGTCGCCGCGCTTGGCGTCCTTGGCCACGGAGTTCAGCCGCTTTTGCACGGCCTCCAGGTCGGCGAGGACAAGTTCGGTGGTGATGACTTCGATGTCGCGCACGGGATCCACGCTGCCGGCGACGTGATGAATGTCGGCGTCCTCAAAGCAGCGGACGACCTGGACGATGGCATCGACTTCACGGATGTGGGTGAGGAATTTGTTGCCCAGACCTTCGCCCTGCGACGCGCCCTTGACGAGGCCGGCGATGTCCACGAACTCGACCGCCGCAGGGATGACGACATTGGTCTTGGCGACCTTTTGCAGGACGTAGAGGCGCTCATCCGGCACGGTGACGATGCCGACGTTGGGGTCGATGGTGCAGAACGGATAATTGGCCGCCTCGGCCTTGCGAGTACGGGTGACGGCGTTGAACAGGGTTGATTTACCCACGTTGGGCAGTCCGACGATTCCAGCTTTAAGCATAAATTAATGGGGGTTCGAAAACTGATTGGCCGGACCGGGCGCCACCGGGTTTGCGGCCCGGGAATGTTGACGGCTGTGCTTGGCCAGTTGCCACGCGATGTGCGTGCCTTGAAATAGGGCGAAAATGATGAGGCAGATGCCCGAAAAGTGCTGGAGGCGGAGCAGGGTTTTCTCCCCCATCCGCCGGTGGCCGCGGGAAACGCCAAAGCTCAGGATGGTGAACCACGTGCTGGTGCCAAACAAGACACCGGCGACGCACGCGGCCTTGGCGGCGAAGGAATCGGCGTCCACCCAGTCGCGGGCCATGAGGTTCGCCGCCAGAACGACCCAGAAGAGTAGCACGCCGAGATTGCCGAGCACACGGGCGAAGCCGGTCATATAGGCTGAGTGGGGATGAAATTTCTCCTCGATACGCGTTTCGATCTTTTCCGAGGCGGTGTTCAGCTTGGTGGGCACGTGGACGGATTTGGCCAGCAGAAACCTGAAGCCGAGGAACAGGATGAACACGAAGCTGAACAGCTGCATGAAGGCCTGCACAACGCCGTGGTCGAGGATGGACGAAAAGCCGGTGAAGGAAATGGAGCAGTAGATGGTCTCCATGGTCGCGGCTCCCAGACCGATGAGCAGGGCCCAGCGGAAACCGCGCTGCGCACCCTCATTGAGGAGGGTGAGGTTGATCGGCCCGAAAGGGATGGAGGAAAAAATCAGGCTGCAAAAGAAGCCCGTCAGCGCAGCCAGCAAAATGGGATGGGAGTCGGCCATGTCAGCTAGCCGCCTCCGGCTCGTCGTCGTCCTCCTCAATTTCCCGGCGCCAGGCACGGGACAGGCGCGGACGGATGAAGCCATACAGCAGGTAGCCGGTAAAGAACAGCGGCAGGACGTAATACAAAATCTTCTCGCGCAGGATGAAGAGGCAACCGGCGAACAGCACGGCGACAATCAGCTTCAGGAACGTCGTGGTCGAGCGCAGCCCCAGCGATTTGAAGCTTGGATACCGCACCTCGCTCACCATCATCGCGGAGAGGAACACCAGCACGACCGGCAGCAGGTAGCCCCAGTGGCCCAGGTCCTTTTCCTTCTCATTCAACTTGATGATGAACAGCGTGAGCGAGGCCACCAGGCCGGCGGCGGAGGGAATGGGAAAGCCGAGGAAATCCTTGCCCGCCCCGGGCAGGTTCATGGCGGAGAGACAATTGAACCGGGCCAGCCGGAACGCCCCGCAGATGAGATAAATCGAGGCGATGAACCAGCCGAGCTGGGTGTATTCTTCCGGCAACGCCCCGCGCAACACCACGCGATGCACCAGAAACGCCGGCGCGACGCCAAAGGAAATCAGGTCGGCGAGCGAATCAAACTCGCGGCCGAAGGGACTTTCATGCCCGCCCATGCGCGCGACCCGGCCGTCGAACAAATCGAAGATGCAGGCCAGCAGAATGGCCGCGAGCGCAAACTGGATGGGGTACCAGTTGACGTGGCCGTTGACGTCAGGCGTCAAATTCGCCTCGACGATCTTGGTGAGCGCCACAAAACCACAGAACAGATTTCCGGCCGTGAACAGGTTCGGCAGGAAATAAATCTTCAGCTTCGACGTTTCAGCCGCATCGCCGGACGGAGGTTGAGGATTATCGGCCATGGATCATTCAAAAGCGGCCAGCACAGTCAATCCGCCGACCACGCGGTCGCCGAGCTGGACCTTGACCTTCGTATTCATCGGGAGATAGACATCCACGCGCGAGCCAAACTGGATGAGGCTGATGCGTTCGCCGCGCAGGACGGGATCATTTTGCGCGATGAACGGAACGATGCGCCGGGCGATGAGGCCGGCGATGAGGCGCACCCCGACTTTCTGGCCGAGCGGGTCAACAGACTCGATGCCGAGCAAAACATTTTCATTAAACTTGGCGCAGTCGGCGCGCATGGCGTTGAGATACTGGCCGGGCGTGTGCTTGAAAAAAGCGACGCGGCCCGTGACCGGCGCGTTCTGGACGTGGACGTCGAACACGGACAGGAAAATGGAGATGCGCCGGCATTCGCCGCCCATAAAGTCAGCCTCGGTCGTGGTGTCAATCGTGTCCACCTTGCCGTGACCGGGGGCGATGACGAGGCCGGGCCCGGCGGGCGGCAGCGGGTCCGGGTCGCGGAAAAAATAAAACGTGAAGACGACAAACAACACCCACAAGACCCCCAGCGAAACGGCCTGCGCCACGATGAAGGTGCCGATGTGCGCGGCCAGCCAGGCAACGAGCAGCAGCAAAAGCACAGCTGCGCCGGAGAGGGCGATCAGTTTCATCGCGGCGGCGGAGGCTTTTCCAGAGTGTTTCACCGGGACAGGCTAATTTTTTCCGGGGCCACTTGCAATTCGGCATTTTTGGTGCAGCTTGGTTCCGCGCCGCAAGACTGCGGCGGCAAAATAAATCCAAAACAAAATCATGCCACTCCACACTCCTGATCTCACTCAATTCCCGCCGCGCAGCCCGCGCGTGCGGCTCGGCGGCTACGTCATTTTGCCGCGCATGCTGGACAAGGGCCGCGCCACCTGGCCGGCAAGAACGGCGAATATCACTACGCCTGTCCGCTGGACCAGCGGTTCCTGGAATTTGCCGGCATTGATCCCGAAGCGCTGAAAAAAGAACTGGCTAAGAGCGACGGCGAAGTCCTGGAATGGATTGAAAAGCACGCCAAGCACAAGCGGTCGCCGGAGGAAATCGCCGCGTGGTCGGCCTTCGCCGAGTTACGGGTGCCGGCGGATGTCGAATCGCGCGAGTTTTTCAACAGCCTCCACAAGGCCGCCGCCCCCAAGCGCGAGGACATCACGACGTGGTTCGACTTGCTGGACGCGGACGACTTCGCGACCTTCGGCGGCAAAGCCTGAAATTTCCAGCCGCAAAGCAGAAAAGGCACCCTGGATTAACAGGGTGCCTTTGAAATTTAAAACCGGAATTACTTGGCCACGCCGAGGATCGCGTCTTTGGCGGCCTTGGCGACGCGGAACTTCACGACTTTCTTGGCCTTGATCTGGATGGTTTCACCCGTGGCCGGATTACGTCCGATGCGGGCCTTGCGATTGACCAGCACCAGTTTGCCGATTCCGGGAAAGGTGAACGTGTCTTTGGCGTGCTTGTAGGAGAGCGCGGCCAATTGTTCAAGAATCTCGACGGCTTGCTTTTTGGTGAGGCTGTTCTGGTTAGCGATTTCAGCGGCGATTTGGGATTTGGTCAAGGCTTTTGCCATAATTTTTTAAGTATAATTTTGTGTTGATGGTGGTTGTTGCCCGGTCATTAAATCGCTTCAGGAACTGCGTGCCAAGAGAAAACCACGTATTTATTGAGGAAAGCAAGTCCTCATCCCATCTGCCCTTGACAGAACCGGAAAAAGGACGAGGTTCATTTGGCTGGTGTGGACGTAAGTGTCGGTTGACGGTCCCCAGACGACGCGAAACCCGTGAGACCGTCGTCAGTGAAAGCTAGTCAGTTGGTAGATACGTCCATACCGGCCAAATTTTTCACTGAAATCAGGACAGTTACCTTCCGCAATTTATCGGGTCCGCCGGGAATCATCCGTAAAGCGCGATTCAGCCATGCCCATTAGACGGTTTCCGTTCGCCTCTTTGATTCCATTGCCGAGCAATTTTTGTCTGGACATTTGGCGGCAAAAAGCAGTTGATGGATTCACAATTCAGCCATGAGAACCTTGAAACGCTTTTACAGCCGTGGATACGGCTGGCTCAAGGATTTGCCCGAGCAACGAGATTTCGCGGATCGGGACCGCTATTTCTGGATGATCTGCAGGGGGCAATGAACATTTCAATCAAATTAGAAAACCAACCATAAACCCAAACAAAAGCATGACCCTGACCAAACGCGACCTTGTCGTCCGCATCAGCGAAGAAACCGGGTTGATCCAGACCCAGGTGTTTGATGTGGTGCAAAAAACCCTGAACTACGTCACCGAAGCGCTCGCGAAGGGCGACAAGGTGGAACTACGCAACTTCGGCGTGTTCGACGTAAAAATCCGCAAGGCTCGCGTCGGCCGCAACCCGAACCGGCCGGAGACGGATGTGCCGATTCCCGCCCGCGCCATGGTGAAATTCAAGGCCGGCAAGGAGATGCGCGCGGAGGTGCTGAAGCTCACGCCGAAGGCTTGAACCACAGATGGGCAGATAGACACGGACAAGCTGCCTGACTTGCGGCGAGGCGGGCAACCGATAGTTCGAGTTACAGGCCAAGACGGAAAAACTGATTGGTTTCGCTTTCGAGGTATTGAACGAAATCGGCCTTGGCTTACTCGAGAAAGTCTACGTAAAATTCACTGACGGTTTTATTAAAGCAGAAGGGCGTGGCGTTCGACCGGCAACGCCGGTTTTCATTTTTATCCCGAGGGCTTGAGGCCAGTTTTGAACGGTCTTCATCCGTGTTTATCCATGTCCGCAGCCGACGATTGCAGTTTTTGGTTGTACATTGAAGTCGAACGGTGTTGAATCCACTCATCAAAGTGAAAACCAAATTGTCCCTGCTGGTCGTTTTGCTTGCGCTGCTTTCTGGCGTTCATTCAGCCGCCGCCCAAGGAGCCCGATTTTTCAGGATTTCCGGCCCGGCGGCAACCACCATCACGGCGTTCAACCCGGACGGAACACTGGTCTGGAACAACGCGCAACCGGGGTCGACCTACACCATCCAGACGACGTTGTCTTTGGGCGCTGGAATTAACTGGGTGGATTATATCCAGATTATTCCCGGCAATGCCGTCAGCACCAATTTGCTCATTGCTTTCAATCCGCCACCCGGCATGACGCTTATCCCGGCGGGTGTATTCACGATGGGAGACACGCTGGATGGGGTGCCGAACGCCATCCCCACCGTGGTTGCGTCGGTATCCGCGATTTACATGGATGTGAATCTGGTGAGCTACGATCAATGGCAGTCGGTTTATAATTGGGCCATAACCAATGGATATTCCTTCACCAATGCCGGAACGGCCAATGATGTAAATTATCCGGTGCAGACGGTGAATTGGTTTGACATGGTGAAGTGGTGCAACGCGCGTTCACAACAGGCTGGTTTGACCCCGGTTTATTACACGATCCCGTTTTTCATACCGGCCTATGTCTATACCAATGGCGACACCGGAACCACGGTCTACCCCAATTGGTCGGCCAACGGCTATCGGCTGCCGACGGAAGCGGAGTGGGAGAAGGCGGCCCGGGGCGGGTTGAGCGGCCAGCGGTTTCCGTGGGGAAATATCATCGCCGGCAACCTGGCCAACTACAAGGGCAACACCGCCGCTTACAGCTATGATTTTGGACCGGATGGCTACAACGCGGCCTTCTCGGGCGGTTCCCTTCCCTACACCAGCCCAGTGGGCTATTTTGGCGCGAACGGTTATGGTCTTAACGATATGTCCGGAAACGTCTGGGAGTGGCTTTGGGATTGGTATGGGACACCGTATGCCGGGGGCAGCGATCCTAACGGACCGGACTACGGGAGCAACCGGGTTTTGCGCGGCGGGAGCTGGCACGACTATGCTTTCAGCGCGCGTTGTGCCAACCGCAACAGCAATTCCCCGGGCAGCGCCCTCAGCAACATCGGGTTTCGCTGTGTGAAGGGGCTTTAGTTTTTAAGCCTCGCCCATTTCTTTTTTTCCTTCACGACCGTTTTGAAACCGTGGTCTCTGTTGGTCGTCACCAGTCAAACTGGTGGAATGGTGCACCCGGCAGGACTTGAACCTGCAACCGCCTGATCCGAAGTCAGAAGCTCTATCCAATTGAGCTACGGATGCCCGACCCCCATTGTGCCTTTCCGCCCGCCGGCGTAAAGTCTTTGCGCGCACCGTTGACTTGTCCGTGCGCTTTGCTAGCGTGTCCGCAACATGGCCAGCAAACGGTTTTCCCGTCTCATCAAAATCCTTTCCGGCGCCGCGGCTGATGCCGAGGACGAAATTTTCCTGCTCGAAGGCCGGCTCGAGCGCTTTGTGCATTTCTGGGTGCTCGTCATCCGCCAGTTCATCCGCCACCGTTGCCTCGTGCGCGCCTCGGCGCTGTCCTACTCCACGCTCATCGCGCTTATTCCGCTGCTGGTCGTCGCGTTGAGCGTCACCAGCAGCCTGCTCAAGACTCAAGGCGAAGCGCAGTTCCAGCACTTCATTGAAAAGCTTACCAGTGCCATCGTCCCGCCCGCGACCATGGGCACGAATACCGCCGCCTTCGATGGTCATGCCGTCACGATTGTCACCAATAGTGTGACCATCGCCACGGACAATTCCGATACCAACAGTATTTCAACCAACCTCGTTGCCGTCGCCAGTCCCGCCAATGCCAGCGTTGTTCCGGTCAGTGCGCAAAAGGAAATGGCGCGTCAAATCTGGGTGTTTGTGCAAAAAACCCAGAGCGGCGCGCTCGGCGCGACCGGCGTGGTGCTGCTAATTTTTGTCGCCATCTCACTGCTGGGACGCATCGAGGAAACCTTCAACGACATCTGGGGCGTCACGCGCGGACGCAATTGGCTCACACAAATACAGCTCTACTCGACGGCTATCATGCTCGGCCCGCTGCTGCTCATCACTGCGCTCGGATTGGCGGGCGGCTCGCAGTTCCAGTCGGCCAAGGATTTCATCACGCAGACGCCGGTCGTCGGCAAGTTGATCTTCCAATGCCTGCCGCTGCTGGTGATCTGCCTCACTTTCACCTTCGTCTATCAATTGTTGCCGAACACGAAGGTTAAATTTTCCGCCGCGTTCGTCGGCGGCGCGGTGGCCGGCACGCTCTGGCATTTGAACAATGTCTTTGGCTACCTGTTCGTCTCCCGCGTTTTCACCAACAACACGATTTACGGCAGCCTCTATCTGCTGCCCGTGTTCATGGTCGGCATATATTTTTCCTGGGTCATCCTGTTATTCGGCGTGCAGATCGCCTACGCCTACCAAAACCGCGCCGCCTATCTGCAGGACCGCCTGGCCGACAACGTCAATCAGCGCGGCCGCGAATTTGTGGCGCTCCGCCTGATGACCTGCCTGGGTCAGCGCTTTCAGAACGGCCTGCGCCCGGCCACCGTCTTCCAGCTCTCGAACGAGCTGGGCATCCCCAGCCGGCTTTCGCAATCCGTCCTGCGCACGCTGGCGCACACGCAACTCGTCACCGAGGTCGTCGGGGTCGAGGCCGGCTTTGTGCCCGCGCGACCGCTCGAAACCATCAACGCCTACGACATCATCCTCGCCATGCGCACCGGCACCGGCCAAGAGCTGCCGCTGCGCGAGGAGGCCTTGCTCACCGGGATTTACGGCGAATTCGCCCGCATTGAAAAGGCGGAACGCGAGACCGCCTCGGCCATCTCCCTGCTCTCACTCGCCAACCGCCTGCCGCTGCGCCCCGCGCTGGCGGAAGCCAAAACCGTTCCCGTAGAAAAACCGATTGAGATTTCCGACGCGCCGGCGGCCAGACCGGCGGATTCGCTGCCCCGGACGGAAAAGCCGGAACCCACGCCGATGATTGTGCCGCCGGAACCCGCTCCCCTGCCGCCGGTCAAGAACCTCGTGGCCGAAACGGAAACCCCTCCCCCCACTGAAGCCGTCACCGCCCGCCGCGAAATTGTGATCCCGGACGAAAACCGCGACTTCCCGCTCTAAACCGGTTTCCTCAGGTCATCGCCTTCGAGCCAGACGGTCATCATGCCGGTGGCGGATCTTCATCCCGGACAAAAACCGTCTTGGATTTGCCAAGAATCGGTTATCACCGACGACCGGTCGATGATAGGATTTTTCCGTTCAAGATTTCGCTGTCCGTTTAGGGTTGGCATAGAGGTTATGCTGGCGGCGCGGTCCGGACAGCGACCCCCAAGTTGGTCGCGTCGCACTTCTGAGCGTCTGGGTAAGGGCGGATTAACCTCATTACCATCAGGGCCGGACTTTTGTCCGGCCCTGTTCTTTTTTACGGGTAAATCTGCGCGCCGGTGGATCAGCCCCACAACTGCCGGTCGAGCGAGCGGAACTGGATCGCCTCGCTAATGTGGTCGGTGGAAATGTTTTCAGCGCCGGCCAGGTCGGCGATCGTCCGCGCCACTTTTAAAATCCGGTCGTAGGCGCGGGCGCTCAGATTGTATTCTGTCATCGCCTGCTTGAGCAGATCGCGCGTCGGCTCATCCAGGTCGCAAAACGCTTTCAACTCGCGGGCGCCCATCCGAGCGTTGCACGTGATTTTCGGCTTGCCGGCAAAACGCGCCTGCTGAAGCCGGCGCGCGGTGATGACACGCGCGCGGATTTGCGCCGAGGTTTCGCCCGCCGGCGAGCCGGACAGCTCGCGAAATTTCACCGGCGGCACCTCGATGTGCAGGTCAATGCGGTCCAGCAGCGGCCCGGAAATGCGGCCGAGATAACTCTGGATTTCGCGCGGCGAACTCTTGGATTCGCCCGGCATCTTTCCGTCCGGAGTGGGGTTCATCGCGGCGACCAGCATGAACTGGCTCGGAAAGGTCATCGTGCCGGCCGCGCGCGAAATGGTGACGATGCCTTCCTCCAGTGGCTGGCGCATCGTCTCCAAAACACTGCGTTTGAACTCCGGCAATTCATCGAGGAACAACACCCCGTTATGAGCAATGGAGATTTCTCCCGGCGTGGGATTGATGTTGCCGCCGAGCAAACCGGCGTCGCTGGCGGTGTGATGCGGCGCGCGGAACGGCCGCTGCGTCACCAGCGCCTGTCCGGGTTTCAATAGGCCGACGATGCTGTGGATCTTCGTCGTCTCCAGCGCCTCGGCCAGAGTCAGCGGGGGCAGAATCGTGGCCAGCCGTTTCGCCAGCATGGATTTGCCGGTGCCCGGCGGGCCGATGAGCAGAACGTTATGACCACCGGCCGCGGCGATTTCCAACGCGCGCTTCACATTCTCCTGGCCCTTCACCTCGGAAAAATCATGTTCGTCGTCAGCCGGATGCTCGAACAGCCGGGCGATGTCCACCCTAGTTGGAGCGATTTTAATTTCCCCTTCCAGAAACTGCGCGGCCTCGCGGAGGTTTTGCACCGGGATGACACTCAGCCCGTTCACCACGGCGGCTTCGGCAGCGTTTTCGGCGGGAACCAGAATGCCCGTCTTGCCGTCGGCTTTCGCGCGCAGGGCAATCGGCAAAACGCCTTTACACGAGCGCACCGCCCCGGTCAGCGCGAGTTCACCCACGGCCACAAAATAATCGAGTTGGTCCGTTTCCGCCTGCTCACTCGCGGCCAGCATGCCGAGCGCAATGGGCAGGTCGAAGCTCGGCCCCTCCTTCTTCACATCGGCGGGCGCGAGGTTGATGGTGGTCTTGCCCATCGGGAATTTATAGCCGGAATTGGCCAGCGCGGTGGAAACGCGGTCTTTGGATTCCTTGACGGCGGCATCCGGCAGGCCGACGAGCGCGATGAACGTCTCGCCGTAACCGCAGTTGACCTCGACTTCAATGGCGTAGGCGTCAATGCCGTTGACCGCCGCAGAGCAAACCCGTGCAAGCATGGGAGATTTATGCGCGAACGGGCAGCCAACTTCAACCGGTATTTTGGCGGGGCGTGAAAATGCCAATTTTGGTGGAGTCGCCGCCGCCGGCTTGCGCCATGCTGAATCAGCGACCGAACGGAATCATTTCCTGTCATGCACGAATTCAGCATCATGCAGGCCGCGCTGGAAACCGCCGGCGATAAAACCCGGGCGGCGGGCGCGACGCAGATTCACCGGCTCGTGCTGCGCGTCGGCGCGCTGTCCGGCGTGGTGCCGGAGGCCCTGCGGTTCGCGTTTGAGGCGATGAAAGACCAATCGCTGGCCGCGCGGGCGGGACTGGAGATTGTAGCCGTGCCCGCCGTGGCCTGGTGCGCGAATTGCGCGGCGGAATTTGCCGCGGCGGATTTGCAATATGAATGCCCGCGCTGCCAACAGCCCAGCGGCGAGTTGCGGCGCGGCCGCGAAATGGAACTGGCATCGCTGGAAATTTCGTAACCCAAAGAATTTATGTGTCAGGAATGCGGATGCTCAAAACCCGGCCCTTACCAAGTGGGCGACCGGCGGGTGGATTCACACGCTCACACGCTGCCGGATGGCACGGTGATCATGCATTCGCACGATCACGGCCACGGTCAGGACCATCATCACCACGACCATGGCCACGAGCATCCGCGCCAGATTTTGAATTTGAACACCGGCATCCTGAACGCCAACGACCGCCTGGCGGAGCAGAACCGGGGCGCGTTCCGCGCTTTGGGCCTGCTCGTGCTGAACATCGCTTCCTCGCCGGGCGCGGGCAAGACCGCGTTGCTCACCAAAACCCTTAATGAATTAAAGGGCCGACTGCGCGCCGGCGTTATCGTCGGCGACCTCGCGACGGACAACGATGCCGCCCGGCTGCGCACCACCGGCGCGCCGGTCGTGCAAATCGCCACCGGCACGCTCTGTCATCTTGAAGCCGGCATGGTGGCCGAGGCGATGTCGCAGCTCGACCTGCGCGCGCTGGATCTGCTCATCATTGAAAACGTCGGCAACCTCGTCTGTCCTGCTTCGTTTGATTTGGGCGAGGCTGTGCGCGTGGTGCTGCTTTCGGTGACGGAAGGCGAGGACAAGCCGCTGAAATATCCGCCGATGTTCCATTCTGCCGATGTGGTAATTGTGACGAAAACGGACATGACGGCGGCGGCTGGTTTTGACCGCGAACTGGCTTTGAAAAACATCCGGCAGGCGAGTCCCGGAGCGAAAATCTTTGAACTGTCCGCGCGCACCGGCGACGGTGTCAAGGCATGGTGCGATCACCTGGTGGCGCTCAAAACCGGGACGGTCCCGAAATCTTGAACGGCGCGTTCAGGCGGCCGGCTGGTTTTGCTGCCATTCCCGAAGCCGGGCCACTGCCGCTCCCGCCGATTCATCCAGGCCTTTCAGCACCGCCTCCACGTCCGCGGTCTCCCCATTCCCGGCGGCCTGTTCGATGGCCCGAAAGTTTTCGGACTCCAGCCGAAATCCGAACAATTCAAATAATCCCTTGAGCGTGTGCGCCGCCCGCTGGAGTTCCGACCATTGGCCGGCGGAGTGCAACCGGTGGACCTCCTGCAACTGACCCGGAAATCCCGCCAGAAAATCACCGACCATTTCGCAGACGGAGGCGCGGCCAAGATCCTGGCAAAGTTGCTCCAGCGCGTCGGCGGCGACCTTCCCGCCGTCGGCCGGCCGGTCGGGGGTTTTGGCGACCAGCAGCGCCTGGTAGAGTTGCTGGGAGGTGAACGGTTTGGGCAGATAGTCGTCCATGCCGGCGGCAAGGCAGCGCTCGCGTTCCCCGGCGAGCGCGTTGGCGGTGATGGCGATGATGCGGACGCGCTGTGCGGCGTTTTTTTCCGCCTCGATATGGCGGATGGCGGCGGTGGCCTCGTGGCCATCGAGCTCGGGCATGTTGCAATCCATGAGGATGGCGTCGAAGCGGCCGGGCGCAAATTTTTCCACGGCTTCGCGCCCGTTCTCGACCCATTCGGCGCGGGCGCCAAAAGTGTCCAGCATGAGCTGCCAGAGCCGGCGGTTGAACGGGTGATCCTCGGCGGCCAGGATGCGGAGCCCGGAAATGGGCGTCTGTTTGCCGGCCAATTCGCGCCGGACCATTTCAGTGTCGCCGGGCGCGTTGGCGGGGCTCACCGCTTCCGGCTTATGGCCGGCGACCACGGCAACCAGCGCCTCAAACAAGGACTGTTCGCGGACGGGCTTGAGCAGGACGCTGGCGAGGGCGCCGGCGAATTGCACAAGCACGTTCTGGTCGTCATCCAGTGTCGCCGTCGGGCCGGCGAGCAGGATGCACTGGACGCGCCCCTGATGCTCCATCAGCCGCTGCCGCAGTTCCAAACCGCCGAGCGCAAGCATTTCGTCGTCGCACAACACGATCGGCATCACGGCCGCCGAGAGGTCGTGTTTGATAACCCGCAATAATTCCGGGGCGGAAGAGATTTCACGGCAGTCCACGCCCCAGCCGCGCAGGCGTTCGGTGAGGGCTTCACGGAGGCTGGCCTGGGGGGTGGCGACGAGCACCTGGGCAAAAACCAGTCCGGGAAAACCGCGTTCAACCGCCGGCTGGGGCGGCACGGCAAAGGGCAGTTCGAACCAGAAGGTCGAGCCGGTCCCCGCGGCGCTGTGGACGCCTATGCGACCGCCCATCAGCTCGACAATCTTCCGCGAGATGGCCAGACCGAGGCCGGTGCCGCCAAATTTTCGCGAGGAGGAGGAGTCGACCTGGGCAAACGGTTGGAACAAATGTTTAATCTGATGCGGAGTGAGGCCAATGCCCGTGTCGGTGATTTCAAACCGGAGCTTGAGGCGCCCTTTCATCCGGTGCAGCGGTTGCAAACGGACCACCACTTCGCCCCGCTCGGTGAATTTGATGGCGTTCCCGACCAGATTGAGCAGCACCTGGCGGAGCCGCGCGGGGTCGCCGGTCAGCCGGTGCGGCACATCGCGGCGGACGATCGCCGCCAGGCCGATTTTTTTTCCGGGCTCGCGGGCGGCGGCATTTTCCAGAACGCCGTCCACGACAGCCCGGAGGGAAAATTCCTCCTGGGCGATGTTCATCTTGCCGGCCTCGATCTTGGAGAAGTCGAGCACGTCGTTGATGACGTGCAGCAGGGAGTGGGCGCTCTCGGCGGCGGCGTGGGCAAACTCGCGCTGGCGGAAATCGAGGCGCGTCTGTGTGAGCAGTTCCACCATGCCGAGAATCCCGCTCAACGGGGTGCGGATCTCGTGGCTCATGTTCGCGAGAAATTCGCTTTTGGCGGCGTTGGCGCGGTTGGCCTGGTCGGCGGCGGCGTTGGCCTCCTTGGCGGCCTGCTCCAGCTTGAGGTTCAACTTTTCCAGGGCGGCCTTGGCTTCCTGCAAGGCGAGTTCCGCCTGCTTGCGCGGCGTGATGTCCTGAATGACGGCCTGGTATTCAAACCCTTTCCCGCCGTCGCCGGCAAACCGGCGGAGGTTGTATTGCTGCCAAACCGCATGGTCGGCGGCGGCCATGGCCCGGCGGTCAAAAGTCCAGACCGGCTCCGCCGCCGGCGGGACGGCCAGTTTTTCGCGCAATCCCGCCGCCTCGTCCGGCGTGAGCCACTGAAAAAAATCCGTGCCGAGCAGGTCCACCGCCGGGCGGCCGTGGAATTCACAGAACGCCGGATTGACAAAGGTGATTTCGCCCTCCGGCCGGAAGCGGCAGATCAGGTCCGGCTGGTCGGCCACCACGGCGCGCAGCCGCTTTTCATTTTCCGCAAGATTGATTTCCGCCCGGCGACGCTCGGTCGCCACGGCGGCGAGCAGAAGATTCAACGCCGCCAGGATGCAGACAAAGCTGCCCAGCAGCCGCAATCCGTCCAGGTCTTCCGCCCCGAACGGACCGTGTTCATGCCCCAGGGCGTAGCCGGCCAGGGCGCAAACCACCAGCGTGCCGGTGGCCGCCCCGCGTGGACCAAACCGGAACGTGCCCCACAGCAAAAACGGCACCGGCAGATAGGCCAGTTGAAAATCGTGGATGCCGTGGACAAACCAGACGTTAAAGGCGATCAGCGTGCTGGCCGCCAGCCCCGCCAGGCAGAACAGCGCCTCTACCGCCGCCCGGAAATTCCAGCGCCAGATCGAAGGCACCGCCCAGAGGATAAACACCGGCGTCAACACCAGCACGGCCAGGGCATTCGGCACCAGCCAGGCCAGCAGGTTCGGCAGCAGGGCCGCCCAGGGAATTTTGTGTTCGCAGGCTAGGCCGAGGACGTTCAAGGCGGCATTGAGCGTGGTGCCCATGCCGGCGGCCACCAGTAGATAATCCGTCACGTCCCGCATCCGTTCCTGGGCGTACTCGTATTTGAACAGCCGCTGCAGCACAAATGCGCACCCCAAGGCAATGAGCGTATTGCCAACGATGGTTGCCACCATGAAGCATCCGAAGGGCACGCCGCCAGCATACAAAAACAAGCCAGAACCTAGCGTGATGACGGGCCAGAAACGCCAACTGAACACCAGCGCTCCCGCGAGCGCGAGGCCCCAAGACGGCCAAAACGGTTGCGCTTCGTCCCCTGGCAAGTGCGATATTTTGAGCAGCATCCCTCCCAGATAATTAAGTGCCAGCAAGGCCGTCAGCCGCAGCAGGGTCGGAAGAACCGCATGTTTCTTTACATTCAAACCGCCGCTTCTAATACCTAACTTTCGGCGGGATGACGAGAATTAATCCGGCCGGCCGGTGGCGCGGAACGTTTCGCCAGCCCCGACTGGTCGCGACGATAATCGTCGGCCGCTGAAAAAAGATTTGCCAATTCCGGTTTCACCCGCAAATTAATGGGCAAAGGATTTGGTCCGACGGACCAGAATATTCTCAAGTTGCCATGAACAGCCAGCTGCCCGCCCATCTCATTGCCCATATCAACGTCAAACTCGCCCTGATCGGCTGCTCGCCGGTGCCACTCCAGGGAGACAAGGAATTCGTCGAGATCGCCGCCGCCATGGCCGCGCAGTCGCGCGAGAAGGACCGGCTGCTCGGCCAGCATCTCGCCCCCGCCGACCAGCGCATCCAGAATTTCCTCCACGATTATCTCCAGGAAATTCCCGCGCCCAAGCTGCCATCGCGCACGTTCGCACTGGACCGCGCCGGCCTGGCCCGCGTGCTCTCGCTGCCGGTGGATCGCGATGATTTTTCGTCCGACATCATCAATTCCTACCGCGTCAAGCAGGGCGTGCTGCACAATCCCAAAAGCGACCGCCGCACGACGGCGGGCATCTTCCACGTGACGGAAGGCGGCCTGCCGATCCCCGACGACAAGCTGGGTGTGCCGAAACTGACCTTCGCCAAAATGCTCCAGCACGCGCTCACGCCACCCCGGGACCTGCTGAAGCTGCCGTTCACCGCCACGCAGCCGCAGCCGGCGGAATGCTTCGTCTCGCTGCTCATCCGGCCGATCGTGTGCCCGGCGGTGCCCGGCTTCACGGCGGAGAAGACGATGGAGGTCCGCTTTTTCGTGCCGGGCAACCTCGTCAGCAACCTGGATTTCGTCGAGACCATCTTCACCAACGCCGGCGACCCGCTCCTGCCGGAAAATGACGCCGCGCTCGACAGCGAGCATTGGAGCGGCCACACCGGCTGCATCATCCTCGCGCCGCACCTGATCCGGGTGACGAAGAAATCCGTCGGCCTACCGCATTTCGACCAGGCCACCGCGCGCCAGCGCCGCGACGGCATGTGCTGGCGCAAGGAGGACGAACTTTACAACGGCGGCAATGCCTTCAAGCTCACCTGCCGCGATGAAACCGGCGTGATCGTCACCATCATCGCGGACAACTATTTCGGCTACTGCAAAAAAGAGGTGAAGACGCAGTTGAGCTACGCGGCGAACCTGTTCGGCCTGGCGGAGGAGGAGCACGCCGGCGGCGCGCTGGTTTTTCCCAGCTACGACCTCGGCGAGGAGTTCAACGGCGACGTGCTGGCCAAGCGCTCCAGCCATTCGTACACGGAAATGATTTCGCTGTTTGGCAGCCTCATGCACCTGCGGCCGGAAGGCTACGCGGTGGACCGGAAATATCCGGAAATCATCTATGTGCCGGCGTCGGCGCGCTTTGATTTGCAGAGCCAGAAAATTTCCTGGACGAACCCGGCCACCGGCGAACACCACATCCGACTCTCGCCCGATAAAACCTATGTCCGCCCTTCCGGCTACAAGGTCCGCATGGAGAAACCGCCCGGCCACGGCCGCCAATGGCGGCTTGTCGGCACCGTGGCTGACGGCACGTTCTGCCACAAGCCCTGCACCGTCTCCGGCGGCGGCAAATCGGAGATCTCCAAGCCCATCACCGACGCGATTCTCACCGGGCCGGTGTTCGTGGCGGATCTGAAAGCCGACTTTGACCGCGTCGAAAAATTGATCACCCGCGACTACTCCCGCCGTTTCGCCGACCCGTCGCGCACGGACCCGCGCGCCGTGCTGGCGGCGGACCGTTCGCTTGGCTCCGTCATCAAGCTGCTCACCCCAGACGAGCACGATTACACGGCGGAATACAACGCCTGGCTCGCCAGCGTGCCGCAGCACGTCAAGGAGCTGGTCTTCGTGGTGAAGCGTTATTACAAGCCGGAATGGGGCGCGATCTGGCGCGACCATTTCAGCGTGGATATCATCAACGGCACGCCCGGCAACGAACTAAAATGCGACAACCGCAAGCTGGTGACGACCTGCCTGCGCGTGGGATTCGATCACGATGGCTCCTGGCGCACGTTCGGCCTGCGCAAGGATTTTCATCCGGCCGTGAAGGTGCAGATGGAGGACGACATCACGGCATCCACCGTCGTGCCGGCCGCGGCGCTGGCGAACCTGCCGGAAGGCACGGACCCGGCCTTGTCGCTGAAATTCGTCCAGAACTGCGAGCAGCGCCTCTTCCAGCGGCCCGATGACGCCATCCACCGCGGTTATGATAAGCAGGCGGAACTGGATTTCGTCCAGCCGGAGAATTTCTTTTCCAATTACGAACCGCTCACGCCGGCCAACGCGCGCGACATGGTGGAGGACGCGCTGGGCTTCAACCAGTTCACCGACCCGATGCAGAAATTCGTGCGCGAAGTCGCGGAGACCGACGCGCCGGATTATTTTGTTTGCACCGCCAACCCGCGCCTCGTGGACGGCAAGCCGACGAAAAATCCGCGCTATCTACAGAAGCGTCCCGACCTCGTCCGCGCCAGCGAAACATATCTCGCGGAAATCTCCGCGCGCCTGCGCCGCCGCGCGCCGCCCGGTAAACCGCTGCACACCCCCGTCACCGCCGTGCTGCCGGGCCGCCGCAACAATCCGCCGGACACCGGCGTACGTCCGCTCGCGTGCTACAATCCGATCCATTTCTTCGAGCTGCCGGAATTGTTCATGGAAGTGATCTGCAGCATGACCGGCAAATCGCCGTCCACCACCGGCGCGGGTTCCGAAGGCGCGCTGACCAAGGGACCGTTCAACGCGCTGCCGCCGATCATCGACCTGAACAATGCGCTGGTGTCGTTCATCCTCACGGGCCAGCACGCGTTCGTCACCGCCGCCGGCTACGTCGGCCCGCATTTGCGCGTGGATCACGACGTGAGCCTGATCGTGCCGGAAGTCTGGTGCCGGATGTCCGCCGAGGAGCGCGATCCGCAATTTCTCATCGCCAACCGGTTTTTGGAACGGTGCGCGGACTTCGATCACGGCGGCAAAAAGGTGCATGCGAGCCGGCTCGGCTGGCGCATCAACGCGCGCTTCGTCCACGCATTTTTCGGCCGGGTGTTCAATCATCCGCACGCCGTGTTCACCGAGCCGATGCTCAAGCCGGAATTGCAGGACCAGGACATCTTCGCGGACGGCATGGACAACATCGTCGCCACGCAGAAGCGCGTCGCCCAAATGTATTTCGATGACGGCAGCATCAAACAGGCGTGTCCGCCGCTGCAGGCGCTGCTGCACATCATGCTCCACGACCAATGGGAGGGCCAAGGGCTGGGCCATGCCGAAGTGCGGAAATTGTTCACGCGCGAAAACCTGCTGGCCAGCCCGTGGTATGCCGCGCGGCTGGCGGCGAAACAGAAAGTGGACCGCACCCTGTGGAAGCGGCACGTGGAATATCTGAACCAGTTTCTCCGGCGCCCGAACTACGCTGATGTCTCGGAAAATTTGCGCATCGCCGGGCGCCTGACCGCCGCGCGCAAAACGCTGGAGGCCGTCGAGGCGCCGGAGTATCCGCAACAGCTGACCGGCACGATCGGCGCCGAGCCCATCGAGAATTACCTCACCGCCCCTTGAGACCGTAACCAAACCAAGCTGGTGACACGGATTTCACGAATTGCCGCGAATTCAAATACACTGAAAGCGTAACGGAAATTTGCCCGCCATCAAGTTTTGCAGCAATTCGCGTTAATTCGTGGAATTAGTGTCAAAATCTTTTCGTGTGGTTCGGGTATTTCGCGGTTCACTCCAACCACACTCCGGGATCCGCCGTTTCCAAGTTGTGATTTATCCGGCGGCGAAAATCTGTTTTCATCCGGCGGGTGAATGAGTTTCTGACAGTGCTGACGGCGGTGTTGCCGGTGTTCGCCATCATGGGCATCGGCCTCTGGCTGCGCCGGCGCGGCTGGCTCTCGGCGGACGCCGACGCGAGCCTGATGCGGGTGACCATCAACCTGCTGCTGCCGGCGCTGATCTTCGATTCCGTCCTCGGCAACGCGGCGCTGCGCCGGCCGGAAAACCTCCTGCTGCCGCCGCTGGTCGGCTTCGGCATGGTGGCCGTGGGCGTCGGCGTGGCGTGGCTATTCGCCCGCGCGGCGGGGCTGACCACCAAGCCGGAGCAGCGGACGTTCGCCTTTCTGACCGGCCTCCAAAATTATGGTTACCTCGCCATTCCGCTGTGCGTGACGCTGTTCGATTCCGGCACCACGGGCGTGCTGTTCGTTCACAACGTCGGGCCCGAAACCGCCATGTGGACGCTGGGCGTGGCCATGTTGTCCGGCCGCGGGCCGGCCGGCGGCTGGCGGAAAATCATCAACCCGCCGCTGGCCGCGCTGCTGCTGGCGCTGGCGCTGAATTTTCTCGGCCTGGTTTGCGCGCCGCCTGTGCCGGTGGCGTTCGCGGGGAAGGTCCTTCTGACCGTGGCCCACTGGTTCGGCCAGAGCGCCATCCCGCTGGCCTTGCTGCTCATCGGGGCGATCGTGGCGGACCATCTTGAAGAGGCGCGCGGCGGCCGGGCGGCGCGGGTGGTGCTGGTCGCCGCGCTAGTGCGGCTGGGCCTCATGCCGGTTTTGTTTCTGCTGGTGGCGAGGTTTTTGCCCTGCTCAATTGAACTCAAGCGCGTGCTGGTGCTGCAAGGCGCGCTGCCATCGGCAGTCCTGCCGATCGTGCTGGCGAAACATTACGGCGGGGACGCGCGGACGGCGCTGCAGGTGGCGCTGGGCACTTCCGCGGTCGGGCTGGTGACCATTCCTTTGTGGATCCGGCTGGGTGAATATCTCATCGGCGTGAATTGAAAACTTTGGCCGCGCCCAAAGCAACCCGCCGATAACAATCCGCAAGCGCGCGACAGCACCAGGCTTCGGCACCGTTTATTTTCTCCGCGATGAAAAAAATCGGTTTGCCTGTTTTGCTGCTGGGCGCGCTAACCGCCTCCGCCGGCGACGGGCTAGTGGCTGGCAACCAGCCCGCGCCGGACACGCACTACGGTTTTCTCAACGGCCTCGACTATCGCAGCAGCTACGGGCAGGGCGTTTTTCCCGAACCGTTTCTGGTGGATGATTCTGATTTGGAAACGGGCGAGTACCGGCTTGACTGGCTGCACACAGCCGCCGGTGGTGACCACGCCGACGTGATCAAGGCGGAAATCGAGTACGGCATCGGCCTGCTCACACTCGAGCTGGAAGTGCCTTATGAGCGCGACGCGCAGGCCGGCATGACCACCCAAGGTCTGGCGAACATTAACGTGGGCGCGCGCTATCCTTTTTTTCAGGTGGTTTCCCCGAACGGCCTGGCGGATTCGACGTTCGGCGCCGCGGCGGAGTTCGGTATTCCCACGACATCGGAATTGAGCCAGAACCCCGAGCTGGTCCCGAAAATCTTTAACGACTCGAGGGCGGGCCGGTTCACGCTGCAATCCGTTTTCGGCTACTCCATGCTCTATGGCCCGGGCGAGGATGGCGGCTTGAACACGTTTGAGTACGGCTACACCCTCGGTTACGAACTGCCGCGCACAACTCTGCGGGTGCCGGGCGTTGAGAAACTGATTCTGGTTTTCGAATCTTCCGGCGAAACGGCCTTGAACCACGATCGCGCCGGCCAGAATAATCTCATCGCCGACGCCGGCCTGCGGGCCAACCTCAAAACCATCGGCCGCCTCCAGCCGCGCCCCGGCATCACGTTTGTTTTCCCGTTGGACAACGGCGCCCGCGAGGAAATCCATTGGGGCATTATGACCAGTTTGGTTTTTGAATTTTGATATGCCAATGAATCGTCGCTCATTTTTGTGTTTGGGGGCAGCGTTCGCTGCCGGCTGCGCCACCCCCGGCGGTATGAACCTTGCCTCCGGCGCACCGGAACGAGTAGTCAATGCCGGCCCGGCCGCGCAATATCTTGCGGATGGCGTTTATGCGCGTTACCGCGATCTGGGATTTTTCATCGTGCGACGCGGGGCAAATTTATTTGCGCTCTCGGCCATCTGCACCCACCGGCACTGCCAGCTCAACGCGGAGGCGAACCGGACCTTTTCCTGCCCGTGCCACGGTTCGACCTTCGATCCGGACGGCCGGGTGACCGAAGGCCCGGCGCGGCGCAACCTGCCGGTGTTCGCCCTGTTCACGGATGAAAAAGGCGACTTGCTGGTGAAAATCTGCGCCACCCCCGGCTGATCGGGAGGCTAGCCTGGCCCGCTGGCCATCAACCGGTGTTCTGCGCGGGTGTTTTCAGCGGATACAAGCCGGGACAGCAGCCGAAGGTCTCATGGAACGCCGCGCTGAAATGGCTCAGGCTGTTGTAGCCGACTTCCAGCGCGGTCTCGGTGACGTTGTGCTCGCCGGACTTGAGCAGTTCCGCCGCGCGTTCCATGCGGAGCTGGCGGAGCTGCTGCGTGATGGTATGGCCGGTCTGCGCGGAGAAAATCCGGCTCAGGTAGAAATGGCTGCAGCCGGTTTTTTTGCCGAGCTCCTCCAGCGTAGGCGGCGCCGCCAGATCCTGTTTCAACAGAAAAATCACCTGCTCGACGCGCTCCTGCGCCACCCGTTGCTGCCGGGTGCAGAACATTTCCGATTCGGGCGGCGGCTGGACCAAAAACGTCACGGCGAGTTCCAGCGCCTTGCATTGATACCACAGCGGCTGGGAGGCCGCGTAAACCGGCGGCTGCCGCAAGGTGCTGATGAGCTGGTGTTGCGCCGCCGTGAGCCGGACGGTTGCGCCCGAGACCAGCACGCCCGGTTGGTTTTCCATGGCCGCGCGGACCAGCGGATGCAGCATCGGCACCATGCCCGCCAGATGTTTCGCGAGAAACGGGCCGGAAAATTCCACGGTAAGAAACTGGTGCTGCTCATTCGCCGCGCGCCGGGCGGTCAGCGGTTCATCCTTGCGATGATAAAAACCAACAGTGTTCGGCCTGAACTCCATCCGCTGGCGCTGGCATTCCACAAAACCATGGCCGGCCAGGTTCAGGCACAGCTCAACGCAGCCCGGATGAAAGCTCGCCGCCCAGTCGAATTCACGTTTCGCAAAAAAGTCGTGCCATTCGATGCTGTAGCCCGCGCCGTGAAAGCTGCCGAAGAGCGGCTGCCAACCCTTGCCGGCGTCGCGCCAGGCCTCGGCCTCGGTGAACGGCGCCGGCGGGCGGCGGAGATTTCCGGCTGGAGCGGCGGATTTCAAGGCCACGGAATTTACTCGGTTCCGCCCAATTTCTTCTCCCACGCGGCGATTTTTTTCAGCAAATCCGGGACGCGCTGCATGGCAATCATCATGCGTTTGGCCTGCCGGTCCGGCTGCGCGGGAATGCCCAGCCATTTCTCGCCGTCGGGTATGTTGTGCATCACGCCGGACTTGGAGCCAATGGTCACCTGGTTGCCGATTTTCAGATGCCCGGCTATGCCCACCTGGCCGGCGAGCACGCAATATTTTCCCAGCTTAGCGCTGCCGGCGATGCCGACCTGCGCGCACAGGATGGAGTATTCGCCGATCTCCACGTTGTGGCCGATCTGCACGAGGTTGTCGATTTTCGTGCCCTTGCCAATGACAGTTGAGCCGAGCGCACCGCGGTCCACGGAGCTGTTGGAACCGATCTCCACATCGTCGCCGATGACGACCTTGCCGATCTGCGGAACTTTGCGGTGAAAGCCGGAATCAAATACGTATCCAAAACCGTCCGAACCAATCACCGAGTTGGCGTGGATGCGGACGCGCCGGCCGATTTGCGTGCGCGGATAAATCGTGACGTTCGGAAACAGATGGGTCTCGTCGCCCACCACGGAATCGTCGCCGATGGAATTGCCGGACTGCAAAACAACCTTGGCACCAATCTTCACCCCTTCGCAAATCGTGCAATGCGGACCGATGTGCGCGGAAGGGTCCACCTGCGCGGACGCGGCGATGACGGCGGATGGATGAATTCCGGCGGCAAATTTCGGCTCGGGAAAAAACGCCGCGAGCGCCTTGGCGAATGCCAGGCGCGGGTTTTCCACCCGGATGACAATCTTGGTCGTCGAGCTCGAATTTTTCCCGGCGATGATGGCGGCGGCGGCGCTGCTTTCGGCGGCGGCAAAGTATTCGGCGGTATCGGCAAACGTGAGGTCGCCGGCTTTGGCCTGGTCGGCGGCGGCAAAGCCGGTGAGCGTGACGGTGGCGTCGCCGAGAACTTCCCCGGCGAGCAGTTTGGCGATTTCAGCAGTGGTGAAGGTCATGACTTGAATTGTCCGGCTCACTATAAAGCCGCGCAGAATCTGTTCAATCCCCAACTTTGACGGCCCGGGCATTCGCCGCCGCCGCAATTTCCGGTGAGGGGTCGGCAATTTGTGGCTGTTGATTGTTGGTCCGGTGCGATTAAACTGTCTCTGCAATTTATGCCCATCACCTCGCTTGAACAAATCATCCCGCAGCTCCGGGACGCCGTCGGCCCGGTCATCCTGATCTCCGGCGTCGGCCTGTTGCTCCTGACCATGACCAACCGGCTGGGCCGCGCGATTGACCGCGCCCGGCAGATGACCAATGAGCTCGCCGCCCAAACCGGCCGCGAGCGGTCGCAGACGCAGGCGCAGGTGGACATCATTTACCGCCGCGCCCGAATCATCCGGCTCGCAATTTTATTCTCCGTGACGAGCGCGCTGCTGGCGGCGGTGCTGGTGGTGACGGTGTTTGTCTCGGCCTGGCTGCAATGGCATCAGGGCTGGCCGCTGGGCGTGATTTTTGTTGCCTGCCTGCTTTCGCTCTGCGTTTCGCTGGTCGCGTTCATGGGCGACATCAACCTTTCCCTGCATGCGCTCAAGCTGGAATTGGAAGCGGTGCCGCCGGAAAAATAGCGCCTTGACCGAAAAGATTTGGCGCCGGGCCCATCAGGACCAGCAGCGCATCGCTATATATTTGGTGGAATGCACCAAATCCTTCGCTGGAAAACCTTTCAGTTCCGCGCGCCAAAGACGGCGTCGAGTATCACTTCCTTGGTTTTCCAGATCAACGCCATCGTCATGGCCAGCGGCAGGAGGATGAAAAATATCAGCAGCAGGTTGCTCGCGCGGTTGATCCAAATCAAAACCTTGCCGATGGGCGGCGAGGGATGGGGCAGTTGAACCAGCGCGGCGATGACGATTGCTAAAAAGAGCAGCCCCACCAGCAGCCAGCGGTTGAAGGCGGTGAACTGGCGGGTTTCGCTCCGCAGCGTCTCGTCCGGCAGCATCGCGGCCAACCGCCGCAGCACGAGGTTCAAATTGAACAGGAACAGCACCGCGGCGAGCTCCAGCACCAGCACGGCATCGGCAAAGAACGCCTGTTCCGGCAGCTTGTTGTGCCAGTAGATGAACGGGCACAGGCCGAGGATGACGACGGCGAGCAACAGCGTGCGATCGAGCGCGTGCCGCCACGGGCGTTCCTGCCGTTGGAAATCCGCCATCTGCCACAGGCCATAGACCAGCAGCGCACTGACGGCGAGCGCAGGCAGAAAACCCAGCGGCTTCAGCCAGTCGGCCCGCGCGGTCTCCGCCCCGATGAGCAGCGTGGCGGGCAGCCCCCAGAACAAGGCCGAAAGCCCGCGCGCCAGTTTGCCGAGCGAGCGGAGCAGTTGCGGATTGGGCGGCGTCATCGGGGAAATGATGCGGGAAGATCCGCGTTTGGAAAAACAAATTCAACACTTGCCGCCGGCGAAATTGCGATCAGCCGCGATTTTCAGATTACTTCGTCCATTCGCCGGTTTGGAGATAGGGCTTGAGTTTTTCCTTGAGCGTTTCGCGGCCGCGATGGATCAGCGATTTGGTGGCCGACAGCGAGCAGTCCAGAATCTCGGCAATTTCCTCGTAGCTTACCTCGTCCTGCTGGCAAAGCAGGATGGCGGTGCGCTGGTTTTCCGGCAGCTCATCAAGCGCCTCCTCGATTTTCCGGGCCAGCTCGCCGTGCAAAACATTTTCCGTCGGCAGCAAAACCTTTTTGTCCACGTATTGCCGCTGCGGCTGGTCGTCGTGTTCGGCGTGGGTTTCCTCCAGCGATTCGGCGGGATGCCGGGATCGGCGCCGGATTTCATTCAGGCATAGGTTGCGGGCGATGGTGAAGAGCCAGGTGGAAAACTTGGCGGTACGCTGATAGCGGGCGCGGGATTTCCAGACCTGCAAAAATGTGTTTTGGGCGACGTCGTCGGTCTCGGTCTCGTCGCGGAGCGTGCGGAAAACGAAATTAAAGAGTGGCTGCCGGTATTTTTCGACCAGTTCCGCAAACGCCGCGCGGTCGCCGCGCTTTACGCGCAGCATCAGCATGGCATCGGGATCCACTGGGTCGGGCATCGTCGCCCCAGTTTAATGCAAGCGCGGGCGGCGACAAGGTTTCGGTTGGCTCCCGCCTCTTATTGAGACTTGCAAAATATAGTGACATGAATTTAACGCGAGCGGAGCGCGGCGTTTACGCCGCTTCAGTGTGAAAAATGCCGGCGGGCTGGGCTTTCCACCTAATTTGTGTTTCTGGTCGTTGAAGCGGCGTAAACGCCGTGCTCCGTCACCGTATTATGCTAGTCTCAATTGTTGCCGGAGTAGCCGGGAAATGGGGGGACGAGGTCAGACCAATGCTTTGAGCAAACAATAACCGCCCAAAAGCACCCCGAAGCAAGGCACGACGTGCAGCGAGTAAATGACCCAGGCGGAATTCCTATGCTGTAACGCCCACAGAATGGTCCCCAAGGTTTCAATGACCAAAAAAAGGCCGAGGCTGAATAGGATGAGCTTGAGGCTGCACCAGGCTGCGGTCGGGTCGAATAGCCTCCCCCATGAGTGCGCCACGGCGATTTTGATAAAACAGCCCTGAGCCGGATCTCCGGCGGCGTTGGGAACCAGCAAGACGATGCTGATCAGTGAAATTCCGGCCAACAATAAAATGCTGGTGAACTTTAAAAACTCCGTTCTTCTCATGCGATTCTGAAGGGATCGGAATTTTTCCCCGGCGGCGCTAGGGGCGATTCAACAGCCATAACAGAAAAACCGCCAACAACACCACCAACACGCCGAAAAAACCGGTGAAGAACCGCATTTGTTTCTGGTGCAGGGAAAGTTCCCGTTTCGGCCGCTTGTTCATTGCCCGGGTTCATTTCTATTGATGGTTGGTAAACTGGATGGATATCCGGGCCCGTTTTTGCAGATTAATGAACACGCCGAATCCGGTTGGGATCTGCATTCCAGTTCCATCTGGAATAAATCAAGGCACGTAATGCGGGGCAGGTCCTTGACCATGCTGGTCATCGCGGCATAACTGAGACTGGACAATAAACGAAACGGACATTGCGGTTGATTCGGTTGATCCCGACAACGGGTGGAAAGCTGGATGATCAGATACCGGAGTTCCTCCAAAGTCTCTTGGCCGGAGAGCAGGGATAAATGCTCGCCGCGCGGCCCGCGCGCGGTCAGCCGGTCTTCGATCGTTAGAATTTGCCCATTGGCTTGCATGTTTGTAAATGAATCAACTCCGCCTCCGCCCACCCCCATTTTCCCACGTCATAATAACGTCCCCCGAAGGCGGAGTTGACTGGAGCGGCTGGCCGAACGCCCTTTTATCCCCAATCCGTTGGCCATTTTGCCGCTCACTTTCAATACGGGCAAACCATCCCAATCTTTCAAATTATTTTCAGAAATTTTGCGGACGTCGGAAATTGAACCCGGCTAACGCCACTTGGCGGGTTATTAGAGCCGATCTGTAAGGGGGGGGAATTGGCCCGAAAATCAATGAATTTTGCGCCCTCGGTGCCGCGTCCCGGCGAATGGAAACCGGCGGTTCGCCGTCGCGAGGGGGAATCATTCTAGATGAACTCCACTGCGGAATCCCACCGATGAATCAGACGACTTCTTTTTGCAGCCGCTCGGCTTCCTCTTTGATCAACCCGGTCACCCGATGTTTGGCCAGATAAACCTGGTTCACCGAAATGCCAAATGCTTTGGCGACGCGCTCCGGTGGCCAGTCCTTGTTCACATAGCAGTCAAAAACCTGGTATTGGTTCGGGTCCAGCCGGCGCCGGGCTTTGGCGATGGCGGCGGCGAGCAGATTCTTTTCCCATTCCTCGTCCCACAGCTTTTCCAGGTCCGGTTCAACCTGGGCGGACGCCGGGATCGCCCGCTCCCCTTCGGCCAGGCATAGCTCCTGGTCCGGTGGGAATTCCTGATATTCGACCAGCCGCGGCTGCCGCTTGCGCAGTTGGTCGGCCATGCGCCAGCGGGTCATGTTCAGCAGCCACGCCTTGAAGCTGCCCAGCGCCGGATCATATTTGAAACCAGGCATGTGCTTGGCCACGGAGATCATGGTTTGTTGCACCACGTCTTCCGCCTCCGCATTGGTCAACCCGCCTTTTAGCGCCACGCTGTAGATGAGTTTCCAGTAGGTGTCGAAAAAAACCTGCCAGCTCGCCTGATCCTGCCAGTCTTTCAGTCGATGCAGCAGTGTGGCCCGCGTTGGAATTAATTCCTCTTGCCCCTCTTCCATGCCAGCAGTAATGGAGTTTTGCGCGAAGGTTGGCAAATTAAATCATTTCTGAAAAAAATTGTAAAAACTCGAAGATTATGTTTTTTTTAGAACTTCATGGGTGGGTATTGATTTTAGGCGATTGTGTTGCGTCTGAAGTGTTACAATAAAGGGAAACGTGTATTGCAGGCTGCGATGGTTGTTCTTATCGCGGCTGGTATACCGCAAGTTTTTGCCCAGTCCCCTGCCCCCTCGCCCGCCACCAACGCCATCCAAATCGTCGAATTGCAGGGCTCGGTGGAAATCATGCCCGCCGGTGGCACCGTCTGGATCCCCGCTAAAACCCATCAGTCGCTCCAGCCGTTCGACCGGATTCACACCGCCGCCGACAGCCGCGTGGCCCTCCGCTGGTCAGACCGGAGCATCGTGCCCTTTGGCGCCTCGACCGAGCTGGAGATCTTACCGCCGGACGCGCCCGGTTCGCTGTCCGGCCTGCATCTTATTCGGGGCGTGCTTTCGTTTTTTCACCGTGACCAGCCCGGCCGCATTCGCATCATCACGCGTGGCGCGGTCGCCGGTGTGGAAGGCACCGAGTTCATCCTCGCCGTGAATGACGCCGACACCACCACGCTGTCCGTCGTGGACGGCAAGGTAAAATTCGGCAACGACCAGGCCACGCTGTCGCTCACCAATGGCGAACAGGCCGTCGCCGAATTGGGGCGGGCCCCTACGCGCACCGCCGGCTTCATCGCCAACAACCTGCTGCAATGGTGCTTTTATTATCCGGCGGTGATTGATCCGGATGAACTCCCGCTCACGGTGGACGAACAGAAAACTCTCGCGGAATCACTCGCCGCTTATCGCGCCGGCGATCTACTGGCGGCACTGAAAAGGTTTCCCTCCGAAAATTCCGGTTCCGATGCGGTGAACCTTTACCACGCCGCGCTGCTGCTGTCCGTGGGTGAAGTGGCCGGGACCGAAGCCGCGCTGGCCGCGCTGCCGAAACCTTCCGCACAAACCGAGCGGCTCGCCGACTCGCTGCGCCAGCTCATCGCCGCCGTGAAGCGTCAGCCGCCGGTCACAACCGCTGCGCCGCACCTCACGTCCGAACTGCTCGCGGCCTCCTACTTCGAGCAGTCGCGCGGCGTCCGCGAAACCTCGCTGCAAAAGGCGCTGCCGCTGGCGCAACAAGCCACCGTCGTCGCCCCGGATTTCGGTTTCGCGTGGGAACGCGTGGCGGAACTGGAATTCAGTTTTGGCCGGATGAAAGATACTATGACGGCTCTGGATAAAAGCCTCGCGCTCGCGCCGCGCAACGCGCAGGCGCTCGCGCTGAAAGGGTTTGTTCTCGCCGCGCAAAATAATCCGCACGCGGCCATCGCCAGTTTTGACGCCGCGCTGGCCGCCGATTCCGCGCTGGGCAACGCCTGGCTCGGGCGCGGCCTTAGCCGTATCCGCACCGGAGATTTGAAGGGCGGCCGCGAAGACTTGCTCGTCGCCGCCGCCCTCGAACCGCAGCGCGCGGAGCTGCGAAGCTATCTCGGTAAGGCGTATCTAGCCGGCGGCGACGACGCCCATGCGGCGAAGGAACTGGCGCTGGCGAAGAAGCTCGATCCGAAGGACCCTGACGTGACTTCACTTTTTCGGGCCACCTGATGTGTTAGTCTGAGACGCAAGAAAGGACCAGACGCATGAAAGGCAAACGATACACGACGGAAGACAAGATTCGCATCCTGCGGGAGGCGGATCGCGGTGAAAAAAGC
>CAIQEI010000016.1 GCA_903870815.1 uncultured Verrucomicrobia subdivision 3 bacterium | reverse complement strand
TTCGTCGCCACCACCTGGGCCTCGAAGGACCCGTTGGCAATCTGCGGCGGCACGACCGCGGCGATGGCCGAGTTGGTACTTTCAAACCCCGGCACCAGAGCCGTGACGGCGTAGTAGTATGTCGCTTGAGCCGCCAGCGTGGCATCGGTGTAATTCGTGGCGGTAATGCCGCTGACTAGATTCAGATACGGGCCGCCGATGGAGGTCGCCCGCTTTACATTATAACCGGCGGCACCCGGCACGGCATTCCAAACCAGCCCCACCGAACCATTGAGAACGGCGGTTAAGTTTGCGGGGGCGGGCAGGTTCGTGGCCAAAGTTGAGGTCAGGGTCAGGACTTCGCCCACTTGGGTTTGATAAGTGAGCACCGCACCCGACAACGCGCTGATCCCGGTGAGACTCGAAACACATTGCACGACCGCACCCGACCACGGGTTGGCCAGCTTGAGCAACTGCCCGGCGGTGCTTTGGATCTGTACATAGTTGGCCGTGCCGAGGGTGATGGCGCCAGAGACCAGGAACCCGCCGCAGGCGTTGAGATTGCCGAACGCGGCCGACTGGTTCGTGGGCCAATCAGGGAACATATGGAGGTTCGTCTGGTAGCTTTGCACGAACATCGCCGCCAGCGTCGCGGGGACGATGGTGTAATTCTCTGTGCCGCCCCCGCCCGGAGCTTGCATGAAGTTTGGATATTGATGATACGTCAGCAGCGAATTGAGGATCGACAGGATAGCGTTGGGGTCGTACCCCACGCAGGCCGCGCCCGGATAAAAATTGCACATGTTGTTGTTATCGTACCACTGCGCTGCCAGCCAGATGGTGTTGGACGCAGCCAGCAGCATGGCTGGATCGCTTTCCAGCCCGATGTTCCAGCCCGGGTAAATGACCTGGCACGGCCCCATCCCCGCGCTGCTGTGGGCATACTGGTGATTCTGATAGGAGGTGACCGCGGGTATGGGAAAATCCGTGCCCGACGAGGAGGCGCGGATGACGTTGACGCCCGGATTATTGTAAGGTGCCCCCAAACCGTTCAAACTGCCGATGCTGCTCGCCGGCACGATGGTCTGCGGGGCCAGCCGCGCGATGACGTCGTTCCATTGGGCGCGGCTGCCCGCGTCCACGTTCAGGACTTGGGACATCTGCACCAAGGCCGGATAAACGAGCTGGATGAAGGCCAGCGACGTGGAGGGATTATTATCCGGCCCGGATTGCTCCCAGGCCGAGTCGTTGATATCCACATATTGATTGCCGGACAGCGTGAGATAACTGTTCCAAAAATCAGCCACGCCTTTGAGGAAGGGATAAACCTTCGCCGCGTAGTTCGTATCTTGCGAATATTTCCACCGCATCGCGCAATTGACCGCACAGAAAACCGAGAGGGACTTCTGCCCCCAGAACGAGCCGGGATCGTCGCTCCAGCCCGGGGCCGGAATCAAATGCGTGTAAAAATAGATGCCGTTGTTGCCCGGGAAACAATATTGCGCCGTGGCGCGACCCCGCGAAATCTGGTCCAGCAGCACCTTGTCATAGTTCTCCACCAACTCGTGGTGGTTGCACGCCAGCGCACCCCAGAACGGCGCCTGATAATTATAATCCAGCGTGTAATCGCCCCCCCATTGCGGCTGGGTGCCAGTGATGAAATTGCCCCACAGACCCGGCGGCGGCGAATTGGAAGTGCTGCAGCACGCCAGCAGATAAAGCGAGCCATACCAGCTGTTCTGAATCAGTTGGTTGGGAATCTGAACGAAGGACTTCGTCCAGAAGTTGCTCCACCAGGTGCTATGCGCCTGGAACAAAGCCGTCAAGGAAGCGGGCGTGGCCGACTGCGACTGCTGCTGCGCCGCGGCAAAATAATTCGTTTTGTTCCGGTCCGTCACCGCCGCCAGGGCGATGGTCACCTGTCCGCCAGCGGGAATCGTAAACGTCAGCGCACCCTGGCTGCTGGTCGTGGCCGTCGCGCCAACGACGCTTTGCATCAGCACGCCCTGCGGCGCGCAGCCGTTGTAAATGACATTTGTGTCACCCAGATGCGTGACCATCTTGTTCCAACCCATCATGCCGTTGGGGAGGCCGGTGGGGAAAGTCACCGGGGTGCCCACCGGCACGCCATTCGTAAAAATGGTCAGGGTGTTCCCATCATAAGTCACCGCCGCCTGGATCCATTGATTGGCCGGCAGGGCACCGGCGGCAGTCGTCGTGAAATTATTCGGCGAATCGGTGTAAAAGGTTTGATAGGGGCTGCCCAAATTAAGATATCCGCTCTGGTTCAGCGAAGCGCTCAACTTCCCGCCCGCCAGGTTCAGGGTCAATCCCCGGGTATAGGGATACGGAAAGGTGGTACCATAAGTATCCGCATAGGGAATTTGCGCCGTGACGATATTGCCACTTACGGTTGTGCTCGAAACGTTGATCCAGGTTGAAAAGGTGAACTGATTTTCCGGCAGCGGCAGGTCGCCCACCGCCACTTCATCGTAAGTCCCGCCCGGCAACGACGCCGAGCCGCCGTGAGGATCTCCGGGATTGAGGCTGGCATTGCCAATCAAAGCGGAGGTACCCGTATTCGTGGCGGACCAACGCAACACCGGCGTGGGCACGCCATTAGCGTCGAGATTGGCCAGCGTTGCGCCTGACAAAGCCTGATTATAAAGGCGCAGGTCGGCAATTTTGCCGGTGAAGGGAGCCACGCCCCCGGCATTGTGCAACTGGTTACCCAGTTCAAGATACACCGTATCCGGAGAGACGTTCAGCCACGTCGAGTTGTTGGTGGAACCGTAGGTGGCTGGATTGCCCGCGCTGCCGGCAAAGCCGTCGAGCAACTGACTGGTCAACGACAACGGCGACGTACCTTTGTTGTTCAACTGGATGACCGCCGTGTTTTCGGAAGCCGCCACCCACGAAGTCACCGCCAAGGCGGAGGAGCCGTTGGCAAAGCTGCCGGTGACGGTGGCCGGTCCCACGTTTTGACTCAATGCATACGAACTGCCGCTCAAGGCAGACGCGCTCAAGGTCAGCGAACCCACCGGCATGATGATGCCGTGTTCCACACCCCAGAAATCCGCCTTACCCACGTAGAATTGCAGGGCGGACGAAGCTCCGCCCACGATGATGGCCATGTCACCGTTGCCCGTCACCGGCGCGGCGGTCACCGAATCCGACGGGGAGGTCGGGAAATTTGCCGGCGGCGAAGACCAACTTCCGGTGACATTGGCAGCGAGGGCCGGCCCCATGGCACCCGGGTCGGACACAACCGGCTGGATGGTGAACGGCAGCACCGTGGCGGTCGCCACCGAGCTAGTGACGGAACCATAACTGTTGCCGATAATCACCTGATAGGCCAGAGCCCAATTGCCGGCCATGCCGGCGATCGAAAGGACATTGGAGTTGGCTCCCGAAACCTGGCCCCCATTCACCAGATTGGTGAAACCCGTCCCGCTGTTGGCCTGCCATTGGTAGGTCAAGGGCACCCCTCCCCGAGCGGCGGCGTTGAACGAAACCGTGCCACCAGCAAAGTTAGTTTGGGAAGCGGGTTGGGTCGTGATGACCGGGAAAGTCAGCACCGTCAGGCTGGCCGGCGAACTGGTGACGGAGCCGCCGTTGTTGGACACGATCACCTGGTAGGCACCAGCCGAGTTGGTGGTCAGATTGGCAATGGTCAGGACATTGCTCAAGGAGCCCGTGATCTGGCCGCCATCGGCCAAGTTGGTGAAGCCTCCAGCGGCGCTGTTCGTCGCCTGCCACCGATAACTCAACGGGGGTGTTCCAAACGCGGAGACGCTGAACGATGCGGAAGCGCCCGCGGCGTTGGTCTGGGAAACGGGTTGAGCGGCGATGATCGGCAGCGGAGTGAACAGAAGCTGAAAACCATTCACACCACCGTAGATGTTGCCGTTGTTGGCGCAGGTGATCGTCAGCGTGCCGTTAGTGAGCATGCCCGTGAACGTCTGGTAGGCCACACCATTGCCCGCGGAAATCTGCCGCGAGGCACCCGTGGTGGTCAGCGTGGCGGCCGCGTTACCACCGGCGGCCCCGGCCAAGGTCAGATTATCCCCCTGATTGGGATCGCCCACCGAACCATAAACCACGAGGGTAAAAGCATCATTGAGGTAGGCATTCAACCCGGTGAGGCTCACTGTTAGAGTGGCATTTTGACCATAGACGCAATCCCGCATCAGCGGGGTGGTGGCCACATCCATCACCGCATGCGGGCTACCACCGGGTTGATCATTGAAACCCGTGTACCCGGCCACGGCATACCCGACGCCGCTCACGGTGGCGCCGGTGGAATCCGCAATCGTGCCCGTGCTGACGGTGACTCCATTCCAGGCATCACCCGCAGCCCCCAAAACGGCCGGGCCAGTCTGGACGTTCACCGCGCTGCCGATATCCACATCCACCAGAACCGACGATTTCACCACCAAGCCGGCCGGAGAGCTGGTGACGGCGCCATTGACATTGGTCACAATCACCCGATAGGCCGACGGCCAGCTCGCGGTCACATTGGCAATGGTCAGAACATTGGTATTGGCCCCGGAAACCTGGCCACCGTTCACCAAGTTGGTGAAGCCATTGACGTTGTTCGTCGCCTGCCACTGATAGCTTAACGGGGCATTGCCCAAAGCGCCAACGCTGAACGAAACCGGATTACCCGCCAGCGCCGTTTGGGAAACAGGCTGGGTGACAATCAAAGGAAGATTGGGGCTAATCGCCACCAGACGCACGTTGTCAAAATCAAAATAGGAATTAACCACGGCGGTTGGCGGCGCATAGAAGCCGACCACCACGTCGCCGTTGCCGCCTTCCGTGCCAGTCGCGGTGTAGGTCAAGGTGAGGTTCGTGAAGGCGCCCGCGGTGAGTTTCGCGGGCGTAATGGCATTCGTGCTGATGGCGGTGAGCGACGAGTTGTAAAAAACCAACGCACTGTTGGTGTCGAAAATCTGGCCGGACTGCAGGCCGATCGCCGCCGTCAACTGATAGGTGACGCCGGCCGCATACTTGACGCCGGTATCCTGGTAGAAAATACCGGATTGACCCACAGAGGTCATGAAGATCTGGCCGGCATTGGCACCATCCATGCCGGCGGGTGTGGCCGAGGGCCAGTTGCCCGTGCCGGGATTGATGATGGCAAAGGCAGCGGCGGAACCCGAGGTGCTCCAACCCGTCGTGCTGAGGGTATAGCTGCCATCCGCCACGACCGGATTTTCAAAAGAATAATTGTTGATGGTGATGGCATTCGTGATCTGGCTGACAGCCGTACCGGCGCCCGCTAAAAAAAGGGTGGCACCAAGGGTGAGGAGGGGAAGATTGATTTTCACAGGATTTGAGGAAGTACTTGATGTGTCGCTGGAACCAACGATTTTGAGCAGGCTAAAACCGTTGGTTCGTCATTCGTTCATGGATTTTTTATAATATACGAGCGGCTAGGCCCATACGCAACTTAAAGTTTACTATAACATTTAAGCTTCTGCAGGTTAAACTGGTCGAGGGCAACGGAAAACAGGGTAAAATCGGCAGATTTATCGCAAAATTGCGTTTTGACACATACCATTGCGGAGGTACAGCCACCAACGGCTCCGGCCCGTTAAAATATAGATTACAGGCGGACGTGAATTTTCGTCACTATCGCGGGATTGGCCGACCAGTCTTTCAGCGCATCGCCGGCTTGGGCGAATGTCACCACGCGCGTGATGGTCTGGGCCACCGGATAAAGACCGGATTCGAGGACTTGAATCACGTTTTGAAAATCTGCCGGCAACGCGTTGCGCGACCCGAGGATGTCGAGCTCCTTCATCACGAAAAGTTTCGTCTCGTATGCGACCGGCTTTTTCGCGTAACCGATATACACGACGCGACCCGCAAAACAAACTTCGGCCACCGCCGCCACAAACGTTTCCGCCGCCCCGACCGCCTCGATGACGACAGTCGGCCCTTCGCCGTTGGTCAATTGCTGCAGGCGGTCGTGAAGATCCCCGGTTTTGGAATTGATGACTTCCGTCGCGCCGGCCTGTCTGGCGAGGGCCAGTTTCTGGTCGTCCAGATCAATGGCGATGACGCGCGCTTTTTTCCGCAAGGCCGCGCCGGCGATGGCGCCCAGGCCGATCATGCCCGCTCCGAAAACAGCCACGGTGTCGGCGGCGGTCACGCGCCCGCGTTCGACCGCGTGAAAACCCACGGACAACGGTTCCACCAGCGCGTAGTCCGGCGCGGTGAGTTGCGGTGAGTGGAGAATTTGTTGCCACGGGACGGTCACAAATTCCGTGAGCGCGCCGTCGCGCTGGACGCCGAGGGTCTGGTTGAACTGGCAAGCGTTGGGACGGTGCGCCCGGCACGAAGGACACCGGCCACAGGTCGTATACGGGACAACGGTCACGAGCAATCCCGGTTTCAATTGCGCCGGCACCCCCGCGCTGACTTCGGCAATCGTCGCCGCGATCTCATGGCCGGGAATCCGCGGATAGGAAACCAGCGGGTTCAAGCCGCGAAAGGTGGTGAGGTCGGAACCGCACAAACCGATGCGCTCAATTTTAAGCAGAACTTCGCCGGCTTTTACTTCGGGGATTTGCGCTTCGCCGAAGCGGCAGGCTTCCGGTTTGTCGATCAGAAAAGTTTTCATGCGGGCCGATTCAAAAGCCGATACTCGCGCCGCCGTCGATCGGCAATACCACGCCGGTCACAAATTTCGCCGCCGGCGAGCACAGATAAACCGCCGCCCAGCCGATGTCTTGCGGTTCGCCCATGCGGCCCATCGGGGTGCGGCTGATGATTTTAGCGCGGCGGTTGGCGTCACCGGCCAGCGCCTTTTCCAGCATGTCGGATTGAATCCAGCCGGGCGCAATGGCGTTGACGCGGACGCCTTTCGCCGACCATTCGGCAGCCAGCGCGCGCACGACGCCGAGATAGGCGGACTTGGCGGCGGAATAGGCCACCACCTGGGTCATGCCGATGAACGACGTCATGGAGGCGGTGAAAAGAATGCTGCCATGGCCGCGTTCCAACATGCCCCTGGAGGCTTCGCGACTCAGCGAAAATGCGGCAAACAGATGCGTCTGGATCACCGACTGAAATTCCGCGTCACTGGTCAGCGCCGCCATTTTCTTGAGGTGCACGCCGGCGTTGTTCACAAGGATGGTCAGCGGCCCGCGCTGCTGCTCCGCCTCGGCCACCAGCGTGGCGACGCGCGCCGGATCGGTAATGTCCGCCGCAATACCGGCGGCATTCGCACCGAGTTCCCGGCACGCCGCTTGCAGTGGTTCCGGACGACGGCCAACGATCGTCACACGGCCGCCCGCGGCAACGAAACATCGCGCCATGGCCAAGCCGAGTCCCGTGCCGCCGCCGGTGATCAAGGCGTGTTCCCCTTCGAGGGAAAATATTTTTGCGACCTCAGTGGATGAAGGGTTCATAGCGAAGATTTAGAGGATGCCGTATTTCTTGAACGCCGCAGTGCTGGACATGCCGGCTTCAATTTCCTTGCGCACGAGTTTTTCTCCGCGCGCTTTTTCGAGCGCCTTGATGATGACTTCCCGTTCGTGTTTGCGGGGAATGATGACCACGCCATCCTGATCGCCGAAGACCAGATCGTCCGGCTCGATCCAGACGCCGCCGACTTCCAGGGGGCACCGGAAATCCACCACTTTCGTCCGCACGCTGGAGTCCTGCGCAAAGCGGCCGCGGCTGAACACCGGCCAGTTTTGCTCCAGCATCTGCGGCGTGTCGCGGTGAAAACCGTTGATCACCGCCCCGACCGCGCCGCGCGTCCGGGCGGTGGCCGTGAGAATTTCGCCCCAGTAGGCGCAGCGCATGTCGCCGCCGGACGCGACATAGACTTCGCCGGGTTGCAACTGGTCCAGCGCCTCGGTCAGCAGGCCAAAAGGTTTTTTCTGCGGTCCATGCACATCAATCATCACCACGGGCATAGCGCGCCCGGCAATCTTCATCGAGGTGAGCGCGGGCTGGACCGGCTGGGGCAGGAATTGGTGGAAGCAGCCCAGGGCGTCGAGGATGTCGCCAACGACCGGCGTGTAAAGAAACTCCTTCATCAGGCGGAAAAGGTCCGCGTCATTTTTCCATTCGGTGCGGGTGTCAGTCATAAGCGTATTCAGCGATTTTCCGGCAAACCGGAGGGCCAAGTCAAGTTGTGAACGGGCGCGAGAATTTTTTGCACCTCGCGCACCAGCGCCTGATCCAGCGGTTCGTCAATTTCACGGAGGTATTGGCGGATGCGGTCGGGCGAGGCCGTGCCGACGATGGTCGTGGGAATGGCCGGATTGGAAACGGCGAATTGCAGCGCGAGCTTGGCGAGATCCGAGCCGCGCTCGCGGCAGAAGCGCGCGGCCTCGGCGCATTTGGCCTTTAATTCGGCCGGCGCCGGGTGCCAACCGGGCGGTCCTTCATTCGTCAACAGCCGCATCGCCAGCGGTGCGGCATTAAAAACGGCGACGTTCTTTTTTTGCAGGTACGGCAGCAGGTCAAGCAGCGCGGTGTCGTTCAGGGAAAAGTGGCAATAAGATTGGATCTGGTCCACGTCCACCTGGTCCATCACCCGCCGGAAAAGTTTCAGCGGCAGGCAGGTGATGCCGACGAATCGGGCTTTGCCGGCGGCTTGGACACGGCGCAGCGCCGGTAGGGTCTCGTGGATGATCTGTTCGAGGTTTCCAAACTCAAGGTCGTGTACCTGGATGAAATCCACCGTCTCCAAGCCGAGTCGCTGCAGGCTTTCATCCACGCTGGCGGTGACGCGCGCGGCGGAAAAGTCGAAATAAGCGGCCGTGGTCGGGCCGTAACGCCCGACTTTCGTGGCGATGTAATATCGGCCGCGCGGAATCTCCCGCAGCGCCTTGCCCAGCGCGGTTTCGGCCTTCGTGTCGCCGTAAAACGGCGCGGTGTCAATCAGGTTGACGCCGTGGTCAATCGCGACCTGTACCGCCCGGACACCCTCTCGCTCGTCAATCTCCCTGAACACGGAGCCGAGCGACGAGCCGCCGAAGGCCAGCCGGGAGATTTTTAAACCGGTTTTTCCGAGCGGGTTGTATTTCATAATAAACGGGTTGGAAACAAATCATTGCCCCAACACCGCGCGACTGAAAGTCGCCTGATAAATACAGATATTGATAAGACTATCAATTTCAAACTGGCTCAACGTCGGCCTGGTCGCTGCGGACACCAATGGCCTTTTTTCGTTCACCTACCCGGAAGCATCCAACTATCCGGTCCGCTTATTTCGCAGCCGCTGACCCCGAATTAGTCTGAATTTGCTTGCTGAAATCACTGGTCTTGTGATATCATGCAAAAGAATCACCAAACGAATCCGCACCCGTATCATCGGTAAATTGATTTGTGCCTCCTTGCGAATCAACCAAATAACCCAAATGGCACCTATGAATAATCCACCTTCCATTTTCAAAAAAATTGCCCTGATTTCCGCTTTTTTCGCGGGGGTCTTGGTGATTTCAACCGCGCAAGCCACGCCCACTTCGTTCACGGGTTCGTACTCGCAGAATTTTGATTCCGCGCTGGCCGGCAGTTCCACGACGATGCCCCCCGGTTTCCGCTCGATGGTTATTGCGGGCGGGAACGCGACCTATGTTGCCGGCACGCCCATTTCGACCGCGGGCATCGCCAGTGCCACGGTTTCCGGCACGCAAACCCTGACCGTGTGGAATGCCGGCAGCGCGGTCGCTTCCTCCGGTACGGCGCTTTTCAATATCGGTTCGTTTGGCAACTTGAACGACCGCGCGCTGGGCACCGACCCGACCGGCACGGCCGCCAATGTCATTGAATTGAGCCTGACGAACAACACCGGCTACAGCCTGCTGGGCGTGACCTTCAGCTACGACGACAAATGTCTGACCAACGGCAGCGCCGGCACGGAGCAGAGCGAACTGCCGGGCTATGCGTTTTTTTACAGCACCACCGGCGGCACCACCGCGGGAGAATGGACGCAGGTGCCGGCGCTTACCCTCGGCAATTACACTCAGGGCACGACGATGAGCAGCGGCAATGTTAACCTCACTTTCGCGACGCCGCTGACTAACAACGGCATCATGTATTTCCGCTGGGCGGACGACAACAACGTGGCGTGCAGCCCGGATCAGGAGATCGCCATTGATAACATCAGCATTCCGAGCTACACGCCGGTGGCGGATCCGGCCATTTTCAGCCAGCCCGTTTCCATGGCGGTCTCCCCGGGCACCATGGCTACCTTCAGCGTGACGGCGTCGGGCACGGCGCCCTTCGGCTACCAATGGCAGGCGACGAACAACGCCACGGGATTTTTCACCAACCTGGTGAATGGAGGCAATGTCGCGGGCGCGGACACCAACATCCTGTCGCTCGCCAATGTGACAGCCGCCCAGGCGTTAAATTATCGGGTGATTATAACCAACGTCAACGGGGCCGTCACCAGCAGCGTGGTCAGTCTGACGATGCTTCCCTTTGGCGGTACGTCGCTATCGATCAGCAATGCCTCCTTTGAATTTCCCGCTCAGGCCAGCACGCATACTTTCATGCAAACCCTCGATGGAACTCCAGCCACATCAACATATCTGCCGGGCTGGACAAATGTTTCGACCGGCGGCGGTATTTTTTCCACTATTTATAACGGAGCCGGCATAACCAATACGGATGGTAGTCAGGTGGTTGAGGCTTTTTCGGTTCCGGGATCGAGTTATTCCGGACAAGGTATTCTTTATCAGGTATTGACCAACACGTGGATTGCCGGAGCCCAATACACGCTGACCGTCCGGGCTGGGGTTGGCACGGGGACAGTGGCGGAGTTCGGGGACACAATTTCCCTGGATAATCTTAGCGCGAGCGGCTCAACGCTCACCCAATTGGCCACCACAACC
>CAIQEI010000015.1 GCA_903870815.1 uncultured Verrucomicrobia subdivision 3 bacterium | reverse complement strand
TTCGCCCTCTTTTCTAAAATTTGTGTGGGTTGACTCCATTGCCCGGCAGTGGCCGTTGACCGGCAAAACTAACCTCATATATATTATATGCAGCACGACGATAAAACCGTACAGCGTTTCATTGAACTGCGCGCCCAAGGCTGGAGCTATGCGCGCCTGATGACTGAACTCAACGTCTCCAAGCCCACGCTCATCGCGTGGAGCCGCAAACACCAGTTCGAGGTCCAAAACCTCAAGGCCATCGAACTAGAAGCCCTCCGGGAAAAATGGCTGGCTTCCACCACCGACCGGGTCAGCGCGTTGGGTGAGCAACTCCATCAGATTGAAGCCTTGCTTCGCCAGCGGGACGTGGGTCAACTCACCACCCCGCAGCTCCATACGCTGGCTCGCAGCCTGCGCCGGCAGATTGAACAAGCCACCGGTTCCACCGGGTTCACCATTCCCCTGAAGGAGATCCCGGCCGACGAATACCATGAACAAGTTCAGGATGTGCGTTGTTGAAACCGGAAACTTTACCACGGCCAAAAAATAAAATTGGTAAAGATAAGGTAAAGGTCCGGATGCTCTATCAACCACTTACAAAAGTTGACCGGCTCCCTGGTAAAGATCAGGTAAAGTCAAAACCGGCGTAGCCACCGCCGACGTGAGTCGGCTCAATTGAATGAATTTAACTCGTTAAGTACATCAGTGGGCGGGGCATTTTCAATGTCCGGTGTTCGGTGCGCTGAATCGCTTCAACGCTTTAACCCTTTAACTCTTTAACGATTTTAATGTTTCACCGCCAAACCCGTCATCTGACGCGCATCACCGTGCGCACGGCGGTTCGCAATCTGAACCGCTCCTGCCTTCGCGGTCGCCGTCGCGGACCGGACGATTTGTCCCAGGCCATTACCGCTATGGGTCGCGCGCTGCGCGCCCATCGCCGGCTGGCCCGGCTGGCCCCGTCTTTCTTTGATCCGGCCGTGATGCATCGTGAGGCGGAGAACCACGCCGAACGCCGCCGCTGGATGGCGACCTGGGAACCCTACATCGCCAAGGCATATGGCGTGGAACCACGTCCGCCCGAGACCACCGATGATCAGCCGCCCTTGCCGCCGCCGCGCATCCAGCGCCAGGTGAATCTCAAACTGGCGGAATGGCAAATGTCACTCGACGTTGGCCATACCTTCATGGAACGGTATCGGCAAAGGCATCCGCATGCGTTGATGAGCTTCAGCCGGATGGCCCGTCTGCTGGAGATCGGATTAGCCACCAAGCGCCTGGCCTGCGGGTTGGAGAATATCAATCCGTTGCCCGATAAGCTGGCCTACGACTACAACCTGACCGATCTCAAACGCGCTTACGGTCATCTGATGAATGACGAGGTCGCTGCAGAACCCCCTCCTCGGAGGGCCGAGTTCCACGAGGCCCAAACTCTTACCAACGCCGGCAATCCCGACCCTCCATCTGCGACCCCAACCCCCGCCGCCCCACCCGCGCCGATTCCGCCGGTTCCGCCGCGCTGCGATGCCTGGAGCCGTTGGGCCCGACAACGTCGTCAGGTCAGTTGAACTTTGAATGTTGAACGTTGCGCCATGCCTCTCGCCTTCCCCTGCCAAAATGCACCGGGCCTTGCCAAAAAAGAATCCTTTGCTCTCGCTTGGCTTAATGTTTATTTCCACTGGTGAATCCGTTGTCTGCCAATCACCCGAGGCCCTATCGCGGCCGGCTCGCGCCGTCGCCCACGGGCTATTTGCACCTCGGACACGCGCGGACCTTCTGGCAGGCGCAGGTTCGGGCGCGGGCTCGTGGCGGCACCCTCGTATTGCGCAATGAAGATTTGGATGCCGCGCGCTTCAAAATGGAATTTGTGGGCGCTATGCTGGAAGACTTGCGCTGGTTCGGCTTGGCGTGGAGCGAAGGGCCGGACCTCGGCGGACCGTTCGCGCCCTATAACCAAAGCGAACGGATGGATAATTATCGCGCCGCGATGGAGCAGTTGCGTGCCGGCAATTTCATTTATCCCTGCACCTGCTCGCGTAAAGATATCCAGGCCGCCACGCGCGCGCCGCACGCCAACGACGACGACGAACCCATTTACCCCGGCACCTGCCGGCAAAAATCCCCATCTTCTATCTTCCATCTGCCATCTGCTAAATTCGCCTGGCGTTTTCGCGTCCCTGACGGCGAAGTCATTTCCTTCACCGACGGAAATCTGGGCGGGCAAAATTTCATCGCCGGGAAAGACTTTGGAGATTTCGTCGTCTGGCGCGGCGACGACGTTCCGGCGTATCAGCTTGCCTGCGTCGTGGACGACGCCGCCATGCGAATCACCGAGGTTGTGCGCGGTGCGGATCTGCTCGTCAGCACCGCGCGGCAGATTTTGCTGTATCGCGCTCTCGCCGCGCCGGTCCCGGATTTTTTCCATTGTGAATTGATGCGGGATGAGGCCGGCGCGCGGCTGGCCAAGCGGCATGACGCCCTGGGCTTGCGGACGTTGCGGGCGCGCGGCCTTTCACCGGCGCAACTGCGTTCCGGCTAGGGCTGTGCGGATTAGGAATTGGGTGGGGGATTAGGGTTTCTGAACCAAAAAAAATGTAAAAAAGGCTTGTGAAAAATTTCACGACAAGGCAGATTCTGCGGCTCTGGCATGCCTCATTTCCCCGGTGGGAACTTGCTTGGGTTGCTGGTAATCAATCATCGTGAACCGTTTTGGAAAAATTGTTTTGCTCCTGGCCCTTTTCACCGCGGCGTTCGTCGCGGCGGTAAACGCCCAGCCCGCCATCGAGGCGGCGACCAATGCGGTCGTTCCGGCCGCGGGTGCGCAGAAAATGGAAGCGGCGGAACCGCTGGTTTCCCAGATCGCGCCGAAATTGTTTTATATCGGGCCGGTGCCGGTTTCCAACTCGATGATTTGCACCTGGATCGTGGCGGCCCTGATCATCGTCATCGTCCGGCTCACGACCTGGAAGATGAAGGAAGTGCCGGGCACCGGACAAAACGTGATGGAGGCGCTCATCGAAGGTTGGGAAAGTTTGATGGGGAATGTGCTGGAGCCAAAAGTCGTCAAATGGGTGTTCCCGTTTGCCATGTCGTTTTTCGTTTTCATCGTCATCTCGAACCTGACGGATTTGCTTCCGGGCGTCGGCAGCATCGGCATGGGGCATGCCGATCCCAATAGTCCAATGCCGTTTGCCATCGAGCATGTGACCAAGCCGTTTTTCCGGCCGCCCACGACCGACGCAAACCTGACAGTGGCCATGGCGGGCATATTTTTTGTGATGGGTCTCTATTGGGCGTTGAAATACAACGGCCCGTTTGGCCTCATCAAACACGTTTTCGGCGTGAAGGTGGAAACCACCAAGTGGCTCTATCCGCTCCTGCTGTTGCTGTTCATTTTTATCGGCGTCATGGAATCGTTTTCCATCCTGTTCATCCGGCCGGTGGCGCTCGCCCTGCGTCTTTACGGAAATATTTTCGGCGGCGAAACCATGCTGACGATGGCGCTCTCGCAGAAGCCTTGGTATTTCGCTGTGCTGGTCGCGATCCCCGGCTACTTTTTTGAAGTGGTCGTCTGCCTGTTGCAGGCGTTCGTGTTCACGATGCTGGTGGTGGCCTTTGTCGGCACCCTGTGCACGCATGCGGATGAGGAGCACGGCCATTGACGATTTAACGATTTGCAACCGGGAGACCTTTCGGCGAACGGTTGCGAGAAACTGAAACAACCAAAGATAAAACATATGATGCTCGGAGAATTGACAGGTAATATTCACATCGGTCTGGCTTTCGGTGGCGCGGCCATCGGCATCGGCATCGCCGCCGCCGGCGGTGTCATGGCCATCGGCCGCAACCCCGGCGCGTTCGGCAAAGTCTTCACGACGATGCTCATCGGCATGGCGCTCGCCGAAGGTTTGGCCATTCTGGCCTGGATCGTCATCAAGTAACCTCCGGTTATGATCGAGACCCTTGGCATCCACTGGATCGAGCTGCTCGTGCAGACGATCAGCTTTTCCTTCGTGCTGCTCGTGCTCTGGAAAGCGGCTTACAAGCCGGTCTTCACCATGCTCGAAACGCGCAAGGCGAAAATCGCCGAAGGCATGGCCAATGCGGACAAGATCAAGGCGCAGCTCGCCGAGACCGAGGCGGAACGCAAACGCGTCCTGGCCGAGGCCGGCGAACAGGCGGCCCGGCTGATCGATGACGCCCGCAACGCGGCCATCCGCGTGAGCGAGGTCGAGACTCAGAAGGCCATCACCGCCGCCGAGCAGATCATCATCAAGGCGCGCGAAGCCGCCGCCCAGGATCACGCGCGGATGCTCGCGGAGCTGAAGCGCGAGGTTGGCCGGCTCGTGGTGCAGACTACCGCGACGGTCACCGGCAAAATTCTCACGCCCGAGGACCAGCAGCGGCTGGCGGCGGAAACCGAAAAGCAGCTCGCGTGATGCGTTTCCCGACCGGCCATTGAAATTACAGCCAACCGCGGCATGAAAATATCCAAACTGGCCCAGCGCGAAGCCCGGCAATTGTTCCGCACTTGCCGCGTCAACGGCCTCCTCGACGAGAGCCGCGTCCGGCAGACGGTGGCGCTGCTGGCGGAAAAAAAGCCGCGCGGCTACGTCGAGATTCTTTCGCGTCTCGGCCGGTTGGTGAAGCTGGATTTGGATCAGCGGGCGGCGCGCGTCGAGAGTGCGATTCCGCTATCCGCCGATTTGCAGGCGCAGGTTACGGACCGGCTGGCTGAAATCTATGGCCCCGGCTTGAATTTGTCGTTTGCGCAGAACCCGACGCTGATTGGCGGTTTGCGGATCCAGGTCGGCAGCGACCTTTTCGACGGCAGCGTGAAAATGCGTTTGGAACGGCTGGCCGGCAGTTTTTAGCAGGATTAATTCGTTAAAGGGTTGAACCCTTAAACGGTTTCACCCATTGACGATTCAGCAATTTAACAGTTTAACGATTCAACGAAGCTATGAGTAATTTGTTACAGGAAATCGAAGCCCAGATCGCGGGCGCCAAAACCGCGACGGCCAAACAGAACGTCGGCACCGTGCGCGAAATCGGCGACGGCGTGGCCAAGATCGAAGGCCTCACCGACACGATGCTCAACGAGATGCTTGATTTCGGCAACGGGGTGATCGGCCTCGCGCTGAACCTCGAAGAGACCGAAGTGGGCGCGATCATCCTGGGCGACTACACCAAGATCAAGGAGGGCACCGAGGTTCGCACCACCGGCAAACTGCTCCAGGTGCCGGTTGGCAAGGGGTTGCTGGGCCGCGTGGTCAACACGCTGGGCGAGCCGGTGGACGGCAAGGGGCCGATCCAGCAAACCGCTTTTTATCCCGTGGAGAAAATTGCGCCCGGCATCATCAAGCGCCGCCCCGTCAGCCAGCCGGTGCAGACCGGCATCATGGCCATTGACGCGATGGTTCCGATCGGCCGCGGCCAGCGCGAACTCATCATCGGTGACCGCGGCACGGGCAAGACCACGATTGGCGTGGACACGATGATCAATCAGGCGCGCATCAACAAGGCGGCCGAAGCCGCCGGCGACAAGGAGACGCGCCCGATTTACAACATTTACGTCGCGATCGGCCAGAAGCAGTCGAACATCGCGCGCGTCATCGGTATTTTGGAGGAAGCCGGCGCGATGCCTTACACCATCATCGTGGTCGCCTCCGCGTCCGATTCCGCGTCCAACCAGTATCTCGCGCCGTTCGCCGGCGCGGCGATTGGCGAATGGTTCATGGATAACGGCATGGATGCGCTCATCATTTACGATGATCTTTCCAAGCACGCCGTCGCCTATCGCCAGGTCTCGCTCATTTTGAAGCGCCCGTCCGGTCGCGAAGCGTATCCCGGCGACGTGTTCTATCTCCACAGCCGCCTGCTGGAGCGCAGCGCGCGGGTGGGTGAAAAATACGGCAATGGCTCGCTCACCGCGCTGCCGATCATCGAGACGCAGGCGGGTGACGTCTCGGCTTACATTCCGACGAACGTGATTTCGATCACGGACGGCCAGATTTATCTGGAAACCGATTTGTTCTATCAAGGCGTGCGTCCGGCCGTTTCCGTCGGTCTGTCCGTTTCACGCGTCGGTTCCGCCGCGCAGATCAAGGGTATGAAGCAGGTCGCCGGCCGGATCAAGGGTGACCTCGCCCAGTTCCGCGAGCTCGCGGCGTTCGCCCAATTCGGCTCCGATCTGGACGCGAAGACGCAGGCGCTGCTCGAACGCGGCAAGCGCATCATCGAAATTTTCAAGCAGCAGCAATACGACCCGGTTTCCGTCGAGGCGCAGGTGGTCGTGCTGTGGACGGCACAGAACAATTATTTTGACGACGTGCCGGTGAATAAGGTGAAGGATTTCCAGCAGAAACTTTCCGAGTATTTCCACACGCGCAAGCCGGAACTCCTCAAGCGTATTCTCAAGGAGAAGGCCATCAGCGACGCCATTGCGGCCGACCTGAAGGCGGCGGTCACGGAATTCAAGCAGAGCTACCGCTGATTAATTTTCATGCCCAGCACGCGCGACATACGCCGGCGAATCAAGTCGGTTAAGAACACCGCCCAAATCACCAAGGCGATGCAGATGGTGGCCGCGGCCAAGATGCGCAAGGCCCAGTCGGCGGCGATCATCGGGCGGCCTTACGCGCAGTTGCTGAATGAAATCATGGCCGAGGCGGCGACGCGCACGGTCGGTTTCGATCATCCGCTGATGCAGTCCCGGCCGGTGGCGAAACGCGCGGTCATCCTGGTCAGCACGGATCGCGGCCTCTGCGGTGGCTTGAACAGTAATATTTTTCGCGAGGCCATGAAGCTGGACCCGGCCGCGACGGTCTTCATCACGGCGGGGAAAAAGGCGGCCCAGTTCGTCAGGCGCACGAAACGGCAGCTTGCGGCGGAGTTTGCCTACAAGGACACGCCGGATTTTGCCGAGGCGCGCGCGATCTCAAAATTCGTGCAGCAGCTTTTTTTGAAGGGCGAAGTGGATGCCGTGGACATCTTGTTCCCGCGTTTCATCAACACGCTCACGCAGGCGCCGACGACCGTTCCGTTTTTGCCGATTGGCAAAATTTCCGCCGCGACCGCCGGGGTGAATTCGCCGGCGCAGGAACTTCCCGCCGGCAGCCCGACGGATGTATTTGATTTCGAGCCGGACGAAGAGACGGTGCTCGGCGAACTGCTGCCGCACAGCTTGAATTTCCAGATGCATCAGATCTTGCTGGAAACCAAGGCCAGCGAACAAAGCGCGCGCATGGTGGCCATGAAGAGCGCAACGGATAACGCCAAGGAAATAATCAAGAGCCTGACGCTGGAATATAACAAGCTGCGCCAGGCGAACATCACGAAGGAACTGTTGGAGATCACCACCGCGCAGATGGCGGTCGGTTGAAGAATTTGGAAACCATATTTTAAGCACATGAGCAAAGGCAAAATCGTTCAAATCATCGGCCCCGTGGTGGACGTCGAGTTCACCGGCGCGCTTCCCGCGATCTACAACGCGCTGACCCTGGAATATGACCTGCCCGGCCACGGCCGGACCAAGCTGACGCTTGAGGTGCAGCAGCACCTCGGCGATAACTGGGTGCGAGCCGTCGCCATGAGCACCACCGAGGGGCTCAAGCGCGGCTACGAAGTCACCGACACCGGCGGCCCGATTTCCATGCCTTGCGGTGAAGCCGTCATGGGCCGCGTGTTTAATGTCACCGGCGAAGCCGTGGACGAACAGGGCCCCGTGAAGGCGGACAAATATAATCCCATTCATCGCGCCGCGCCCGCGCTCGTGGATCAGTCCACGTCGCCGCAGATTCTGACGACCGGCATCAAGGTCATCGACCTCATCTGCCCCTTCCTCAAGGGCGGCAAGGTCGGCGCGTTCGGCGGTGCCGGCGTCGGCAAGACCGTCGTCATCATGGAGCTCATCAACAACATCGCCAAGCTGCACGGCGGCATCTCGATGTTCGCGGGCGTCGGCGAACGCACGCGCGAGGGCAACGACCTTTACAACGAAATGATCGAGGCCGGCGTCATCAAGGTGGAAAAGGACGCGCAAGGTCATCCCAAGAAAAACGAATTCGGCCTGCCCATCATCGCGCCCGGCTCCAAAATCGGCCTGGTCTATGGCCAGATGAACGAGCCCCCCGGCGCCCGTCTCCGCGTGGCGCTGTCCGCGCTCGCCGTCACCGAATATTTCCGCGATGAAAAGAATCAGGATGTGCTCCTGTTCGTGGACAACATTTTCCGTTTCTCGCAGGCCGGCTCCGAGGTGTCCGCGCTGCTGGGCCGCACGCCGTCGGCGGTCGGTTATCAGCCGACGCTCGCCGCCGAAATGGGCGACTTGCAGGAACGCATCACCTCCACCAAGAAAGGTTCCATCACGTCCTTCCAGGCCGTTTATGTTCCCGCCGACGACTTGACCGATCCCGCCCCGGCCACGACCTTCGCGCACTTGGATGCGACCATTGTGCTGGAACGCTCCATCGCCGAGCTGGGCATTTTCCCGGCCGTGGATCCACTGGCGTCCAGTTCCCGCGCGTTGGCCCCCGAGTTTGTCGGCCAGGAACATTACGATACCGCGCGCGGCGTCCAGAAGGTGCTCCAGCGCTATAAGGATTTGCAGGACATCATCGCGATTCTCGGCATGGATGAGCTTTCGCCCGAGGACAAGACGACCGTGTTCCGCGCCCGCAAAATCCAGCGCTTCCTGAGCCAGCCGTTCACCGTCGCGCAGGTCTTCACCGGCCGCGAAGGCAAGCAGGTTCCCGTCGCCGAGACCATCCGCGCGTTCAAGGAAATTCTCGAAGGCAAGCACGACGATGTGCCCGAACAGAATTTCTACATGAAGGGCGGCATTGACGAGATTAAAGAAGCGTGATTCGTTGGATCGTTGCATCGTTAAATCGGTGCCGATTCACGATTCAACAATGTATCGATTTAACATTCAATAAATGGCCGCCACGCTTAAACTTGAAATTGTCACGCCGGAGGCGAAGACCTTCGCCGACGATGTCGACATGGTCACGCTCACCGGTATAGACGGCGAAATGGGGATTTACCCGGACCACATGCCGGTAATGACGCAGCTGGTCGGGGGCGAAATCATCGCGCGCAAAGGCGGCGAAAACATCTTCCTCGCGGTCGGCGACGGGTTTGTGCAGATCACTGCCCAACGCGTGGCAATTCTTACCGACATGGCCATCCGCGCCGAGAACATTGATGAGGCCGCCGCCGAGCAGGCCAAAAGAACAGCTGAGGCGCGTTTGGCGCAAAAGCTGGGCGACGAGGAAGCCGCCACGGTCCAAGCGGCGCTCGCCCACGCCGTGATCCAACTCCAGGTGAAGCACCGGCACAAGAAGTGATCCCGGATTTCTACAAACGATCTAAAACCAAACGGCGCGATTTTCATCGCGCCGTTTTCGTTTTGCCTTGATTCGTTTCCAGTTATTTCGGCTGGTAATATTTGTTGGTGTATTCCTTGACCATCCGGTCCGTGGTGAATTGGGAGACGAGCGTGGCCATGGAGTGGCGCATCCGCTTGATCCATTCCCGTGGGATGCCGCTCACGTCGCGGTTGAAGAACATCGGCACGACCTGTTCGGTGAGCGCCTTATAAAGGTTCGCGCTATCCACGCGGTCTTGTTCCTCGATGTTGTCCGGATGCGAATCCGGGCCGATCGAAAAGCCGTTGGTGCCGTCGTACCCTTCGCGCCACCAGCCGTCCATGATGCTGAAGCCCATGCAGCCATGGCAGCTCGCCTTCATGCCGCTGGTGCCGGAGGCTTCGAGCGGGCGGCGCGGATTGTTCAGCCAGATGTCGCAGCCGGAAACCATCTGCCGCGCAACGTGGATGTCGTAGTTTTCCAGGAAGACAACGTTGCCGGCGAGTTCGCTGTGCTTGCTCAAATGGATGATCTGCTGGATGAAACGCTTGCCGTCGTCGTCGCGCGGATGAGCTTTGCCGGCGAAAATGAACTGCACCGGGCGCTGCTTGTCGCGGACGAGCTTAACGATGTTGTCGAACTGCTGGAATATCAGCGGGGCGCGCTTGTAGGTGGCAAAGCGGCGCGCAAAGCCGATGGTGAGCGCGTCGGGGTTCAGCAGGTGATCGAACCGGATGAAGTCGCCGGGCGTGACGCGCTGGTTCTGCAGCAGCAGCTTACGGCGGGCAAACTCGATCAATTCGCGGCGCAGTTTGTAGCGGAGCGCCCAAAGTTCCTCGTCGGTGACGAGGGCGGGATCGGTCATTTTATCCCAGAATTCCGGGTGGTTGATGGCGGCGGACCAGTCGGAACCGAATTTTTCGCGGAAAAACTTGGCTTCGCCGTTGTGGCTGTCGGAGAGCTTTTGCCGCCAGAACTGCCGGACGGAACCTTTCATCCAGCCGAGCAGGTGAATGCCGTTGGTGATGTGGCCGATGGGCACCTTGTCCTCCTTGACGCCGGGATAAAGCGATTGCCACATGTGGCGGCTGACCTGGCCGTGCAGTTCGCTGACCGCGTTGGCGGCGCGGCAAAGTTTCAGGGCCAGCACGGTCATGCAGAACGGCTCGTGCAGGTCTTCGGGCTTCACCCGGCCCAGGGCAAGGATGTCGTTGAACGAAACCGTCAGGTTGGCCAGATAACGCTGCAACGCGTAGTTCATCAGCTCCGGCGTGAACCGGTCGTGTCCGGCCTCAACCGGTGTGTGCGTGGTGAAAATGCATTCTGGCCGGGTCAATGCCTGGGCCTCGGCGAAGGTCTTGCCGGCGGCCATTTTCTCGCGGATGAGTTCCAGCGTGAGGAACGCCGCGTGGCCTTCGTTCATGTGGAAAGTGGACGGTGCGAGACCGAGAGTGCGCAGCAGCCGGACGCCGCCGATGCCGAGCAGGATTTCCTGCATGATGCGCGTGGTGCTGTCACCGCCATAGACGCGGCAGGTCAAATCGCGATAATGCTGTTCGTTTTGGGGCAGGTTGGTGTCCAGCAAATACACCGGCACCCGCCCCATGTTCACGCGCCAGACTTGGTAGGCCACGACGTTGAGGCCGATTTCAACTGTGCCGATGAGCCGTTCGCCGTCCGCGTCCAGCAGCGGTTCGATAGGGACGTTATGGGGGTCAACGGGGTTGTAATATTCCGTCTGCCAGTTGTTGGTGTCGATCGCCTGTTGGAAATAACCCTCGCGGTAGAACAGGCCGATGCCGACGAAACCGAGACCGAGGTCGCTGGCGGATTTCGTGTGATCACCGGCCAGAATGCCGAGGCCGCCGGCGGAAATTGGCAGCGATTCGTGAAAGCCGAACTCGGCGGAAAAATAGGCGACGGGATTTTTGTGCAGCTTGGCCGCGTGGGTATGCCCCCAGGTTTTGGGGTCGTTGAGGTAGCTGTCAAACTCGCGCAACACGGTGCGGGCGCGGGCCGCAAAGCCGGCATCCTGCAGCCGGGCGCGCAGTTCCTGGTCGGAAACTTCGCGCAGCACCGCCACGGCATTGTGGAACATGTTTTGCCAGCCGCGCGGGGAGAGTTCGTGGAAGAAATCCTGGGCTTCCTGGTTCCAGCTCCACCAGAGGTTGCGGGACAGTTTTTTTAGGCCGGCGACGATTTCATTTATTTCCGCGCTCGCAAGAGGTTTGTTCATGAGTATGAGTAAGAGTTTTCCTTAATTCGAGCCGGTCTCCAGCCGGCACATCGCTGACACTAATTTGGAACCTTCCTGGCCGCAACAATTTTCTGCCACCATCGCGCCTTCAGCAACGGCGCCCGTCGCCATCGGATCGTGGTTTAGGCTTTACGCCCGGCAGTAAATCGGCGAAAAAAGGTCGGTTGATGAAAGTGAAATGCGTATTGGCTGGGATCGTGGTTGTCCTGCTGCTCGGTTTTCGGGCGGGCGCGCAATCTTATTCCATCGACTGGAGCGTGATTCCTGGCGGCGGTGGCGTGAGCAGCAACGGCCAGTTTTCGCTCGCCGGCACCATCGGTCAGCCGGCGGTGGGCTCCGTTATGTCCGGCGGAAATTACTCGCTGACCGGCGGATTTTGGAGCCTCATTTCGGTGGTGCAAACCGCCGGCGCTCCGTTTTTGACCGTCACCCATTCGGGAAATCAGGTGGTGGTATCCTGGCCGACTCCGGCCACGGCTTGGACCTTGCAACAAAATTCAAATCTCGCTGGCGGCGGCGGCTGGGCGGCCAGCGCGTATTCAGTTTCCGCCACGAATGGCACGAGCAGCATCATCATTACCGGGCCGACCGGAAATTTGTTCTTCCGCCTTTCGCAGCCGTGACCGGTTTGAAATCGCTCCCGGTGCCCGATGAAAAAATATTTTTACGTAGTCGGCATCGGCCTGCAAAATAACCTGCAGTACCGCTTCAATTACCTGACGCGGACGCTGTTCAGTTTCATCCCGCTGTTCGCCATGCTTTCGCTCTGGCGGACGATCTACGGCAATGATCGGGGAGGGGAGCACGGCGGGTTTTCGCAGGCGCAGATGATCTTTTATTATCTGCTGGTAGCGGTGGTGGACGTGTTGACAGCGGTCAACGAGGACGACTGGCAGATTGCGGCCGATATCCGCGAGGGAAATATAAGTCAGTTCCTGCTCAAGCCGGTGGATTACCTCTGGTATCGCCTGAGCCTGTTCGCTTCCGGGCGGATCGCGTTCATCGCGATGGCGGCGGTGCCGCTGGCGGGTTTCATTTTTTGTTACCGACAGTATTTTCTGCTGCCGCCGGATGCGCCGACCTTCGGCCTTTTCCTGGTTTCGCTGGTGATGACGGCGCTGCTGCAATTTTTCATCTCGTTCGGAATGGCCATGCTGGCGTTCTGGCTGCTGGAAATTTCCACCTTCATCTTCATCCTGTTCGCGTTCGAATACCTGGCCAGCGGCCACCTGTTTCCGCTCGACGTGCTATCGCCGGGTGTGAAGCACATCCTTTTTCTCACGCCATTCCCATATCAGCTTTATTTCCCGATCCAGATTTACATGGGCAAGGTGTCCGGCGCCGGCTTGTGGCAGGGGCTGGCGACGCAGTGCCTCTGGGTGCTGGCCGCCTACGGGTTCGCCCGTTTCATGTGGCGGCGGGGCCTCAGGAAATATGCCGCCTTTGGTGGTTGAAAGATTTGGCATGGCAACCTGGCGTTTTTCTGTTATATTCAAGTATTCAGATTCTTGGTGAACCAGTTAGTTATGGAAATGTCCTATTTTGAGATCTTGTTTGACGTCATCGGCAAACATTGCTTTCCGCGCCAGCAGGATTGGGAGCGGCGTCGCAATGCCAAAATCATGACCGCGGCGGTGACGCTGGGTGTGATTTTGGGAGTATTTCTTATCTGGCTGATCAAGCACATGAACAGCGCCAGGCAGTAATCGGAAGACACTTTCGGTTTGGTTTTCTTCGGCCTGTTTGAGCCTCGCAAAATTGAGTGACATGCACTTGGCGCGAGGGAGCGCGGCGTTCACGCCGCTTCAGCGTGAAAAATGCAGGCGGCTGGGCTTTCCACGTAATTCGTGTTTCTGGTCGGCGAAGCGGCGTGAACGCCGCCCTTCGTCACCGGATTGTGCGAGTTTCAATAAATCGAGGGCATTTCTATATCCTGTGGACAACAATTGTCACAATGAAGGCAAAATCCGGTTAGCTCGGGTACGTGACTTGACGTATTCTGGAACCAGCCGCTGAATTCAGCGGCGTATCGGTCACCCGAAAATAAAAATCGCTCATTATGCTGCTCTGGACTGAACAATTTTCAACCGGATCGCCGGTCATTGATGAGCAGCATCGCCAGTTGATCCAACATCTCAACCAGTTTGAGGGCCTGCTGGTCGAGACCAGCCCCACGACCGAAAACCTCGCCAAAATCACCCAGTTTCTGGATTTTTTGGAGGACTATGTGGATTCCCACTTCCGCTATGAGGAGCAGTGCATGGAAAGTTACCGCTGCCCGGCACACCAGAAAAACCTCCAGGCCCACGAGAATTTCAAGCAGTTGTTTCAGCGGTTCAAAACGCGTTCCCGGCAGGAGGGTTTCCGCGCCGAAATGCTGGTCGAACTCAACCAGACCATCAACGTCTGGATTCAGGACCATATCCTGCGCGTGGACACCGGATTAAAACCCTGCCTCGCGCGGTCCGGTGTTTGAATTTTGCGGCTGGATTTGGCCCGCCGTTAGTTCATCCTGCGCTGGTGGCCGGTGTGATGAACCTCAAGCGCTATCTCAGCCTGTATGCCGTGCTGTGGAAAAATTCCGTGGCGCGCGAAATGTCCTTCAAGGGCAACTTTCTTCTCTGGATCGTGGTCGAACTGCTCTGGTTCGGGCTGCAACTGTGCTTTGTCACCGTGCTCTACTCGCAGACGGCGGCCATCGGCACCTGGACCAAATGGCAAATGGTCCTGCTCGTCGGGGCGAGCAATTTTATCCAGCAGCTTTATCAGGCGTTTTTTCTGACCAACTGCACTAACCTTTCCGAGCTGGTACGCACCGGCAAAATGGATTTTTTCCTGTTGCTCCCGGTCAATACCCGCTTTCTCGTTTCGCTGCGCGTCGTGGACCTCGGCGCGTTTGTCAACGCCTTGTTCGCCGCCTGCGTCATGACCTATGCCGCGCTGAAACTAGCCTTGCATCCTACCGCCGCTCAGTTCACGGGTTTCGCCGCGCTCTGCGCGACGGGCGTTATGATCCACTATTCGCTGATGTTCATCCTGGCGACAATCTGTTTCTGGACGGTCCGGGCGCAGGGGATCGTTTGGGGCTACTACAACCTGTTCAATATCGCTCGTCTGCCGGACGAGGCGTTTCGCGGCGCGTTCAAGGCTGTGTTCACCTTTGCGCTACCGGTCCTGCTGGTCAGCAATGTCCCAACCCGCGTGCTGGCGGATAAAGTCACTTCGCCGGGCGTCTGGCTGCTGCTGCTTGGCCTGGGTGTGGTGTGGGCGGGTATCTCGGAATGGTTCTGGCGCATCTCTGTTCGCCGCTATACCAGCGCCAGTTCCTAGGGAGCTAAACGCGAAGCACGAAGTCTTTAAAGGACCGCCGCACGTTCGCAATCAGGCCAGTCACCCCCCAGGCGGAGTCGTGAGTGTAAACCAACACCCCAACCGGGGATGAGATTGGTGAGGTATATTCCCTGCGCCCGGCTTAACTGGCCAGCTCAGTATTATTTGGCGAGGGCCTTGGCCACCGCAGCTACCAGGTCTTCGCCGCGCAGGTCGGTGTTGATCACTTTGCCGTCCGGGCCGATGAGTACCGTGAACGGAATGGATTCAACCCCGTATTTTACGGCAAGGGCGTTGCTCCAGCCTTGGCCGTCGAAGAATTGCGCCCAGGTCATCCCGTCCTGTTGCTTGAGGAAGGCGTCGAGTTTATCGCGATCCGAATCCAAGCTCACGCCGATGATTTCAAAGCCCAGATCGGAAGAGCACACGTCTGAACTCCAGTC
>CAIQEI010000014.1 GCA_903870815.1 uncultured Verrucomicrobia subdivision 3 bacterium | reverse complement strand
CGGTTCTTAAGCGACTTTTTGGTATGATGGTCGGTTTTGCGGAACGGATGTATGGGATTGCGAATCACTTCGCCGATCACTTCGATGGTTTTCATCATAGCTTTGTGTCTTTCTTTTCCTGTCATTGGACTGACAGCGTAAATAATGCCAACCATTATCAGTCCAAAATCTGCCTTAAAACTTCAAATTATCAGACGCCGCCCTCCGGGCATCTGTTCAAAAATTTTCAGACAAAACAAAAAGAGCCAGAACCCCACTCGTTTTCCACCCGTTGGGCGACCAGCCTTAACTTCAAATCTGCAAACGCCCGCTCCACTACGCCCAATTCCACCGCCAGAATCCCGGCCAGAACCAGGGTGCCGTCCGGCTTCAACCGGTCCACAATCCGCCGTTTTTCGGAGATTTGTAAATTAGAAATCAAATTGGCGCAGATCATATCATATTTTCGTGCCGGTTTCACCGGCAGTCGGGTCACATCCGCGCGCGTCAGCCGGATTTTGCCGTAAACGAGGTTTTTGCGGGCGTTTTCCCGGGCGACACGGACCGATTCCGGGTCAAAATCAAAGGCGTGAACCGGCTGATAGCCGAGCTTGGCCGCCGCCACCGCCAGAATCCCGGACCCGGTGCCGATGTCCAGAAATGATTGTCGTGTCCCGATTTTGCGGTTGCGCACCAGCTCTCGCAGGCAGAATGAAGTCGTGGGATGCTGGCCGGTGCCGAAGCTCAACCCGGGGTCGAGGATGACCACCGCCTGGTTTTTGCGCGGCCGTTTTTTGCTCCAGCTCGGTTTGACCAGCAAGCCTTGGCCGCCTTGTTCGGAGGAACGAGTCCCCGATTTCGATTTCAAATGTGGGGACTCGTGGAACTCGTCCCTCCGGAACGGGATTTCCAGCGGATGAAAATGCCGTTTCCAGGATTCCGCCCAGTCCTCGCGCTTCACTTTCGCGATTTCGATCCGGCCTGCGCCCAATTTTAACCCGCAACCTGCAATCCGCCGGAGTTCCGCGGCGATTTCCGCGCGCCGCTTCGGCGCCTCCGGTTTCAGGTCGCAAAAAACGCTGACGGTGCTCACGTCGGTCTCCAGATTGAAGTAGATCGCGGCGGCGGCGTTAAAAAGGCCGCCGAGCATTTCGGCCACGGCCTCCTCGGCTGCCGGCGAAGTTGTCACGGAAACCCGCCAGAGCGGTTTTAAAGATTTCATAAATCACCCCACCAGATCGCGCCACGGCGTAAAATTCAGCAGTTCAATCTCCGCCATGTGCGGATGCAGCGCGACCTGCGTGATGCTGGCGTATTCCACCTCAAATGAATTTGTTTTCGGCAGCGGCAGATCCAGCAGGATCGCCAGCAGCATGCGGATGACGCCGCCGTGGCAGAATACCGCAACGTTCTGCCCCGGGTGCCGCTGGATAATTTCGCGCAGGCACGGCTCGACCCGTGACCGGAACGCCTTTCCGGTTTCGCCGTTGGGCGCGCCGTTCAGGTCGATCTGATCCAGCCACTCATGCACGGGGAAATTAAACCGGTCGCGCACGGCAACCCAGCCCAGGCCGGTCCAGTCGCCAAAATCCAGCTCGCGCAGGTCCGGAAAAATCGTCTGCCCGTGGCGGCCCGTTTTCAACGTCGGCGCAAGCGTCTGCTGGACGCGTTTCATCGGGCTCGCATAGACCGCGTCAATCGTTTTGGCCCGGAGATATTCGGCCAGAATCTTCGCCTGCTGTTTGCCGCGGGGCGAAAGGTTCATGTCGATGCGCCCGCCGAAAATGCCCTGGTATCGCGCCTCGACCTCGCCGTGCCGGATGAGTAGCAGCCGGGTGGCGGCCGGCGGGGGGGATGGCTTGCGCCGGGTGATTTTGGCCATGGTCAGGCGGAGGCGATGGCGGCCGATTGCGCGGCGAGCAATTCGCGGATGCCGCCCTTGCCGAGGGCGAGCAATTGGACGAGCTGTGTGTCGGTGAAGGTTGCCTCCTCGCCCGTGCCCTGCAGTTCGATGAATTCGCCGGCGGCGTTCATCACCAGGTTCATGTCCACGGCGGCAGCCACGTCCTCGGTGTAGCATAAATCCAGCAGCGCCTCGCCCTTCACGATGCCCACGCTCACGGCGGCGACGCCGGCCAGGATCGGGGTTTCGGAAATCTTCTTTTCGGCGAGCAGTTTCTTCACCGCCAGCGACAAGGCCACAAAGGCGCCCGTGATGGCGGCCGTGCGTGTTCCGCCGTCGGCCTGCAACACGTCGCAATCCACGCAGATGGTGCGGGCGCCGATTTTTTCCAGGTCGATCGCCGCCCGGATGCAGCGGCCGATGAGCCGCTGGATTTCGGAGGCGCGGCCGTCGAGCCTGCCCTTGGAAATATCGCGCGGTTTGCGCGTCAGGGTGGAGTAGGGGAGCATCGAGTATTCGGCGGTGATCCAGCCGCCCTCAACTTTTTGCTCCTTCATCCAGCGCGGAACCGTCTCCTCAATGGTGACCCCGCAGATGACGCGGGTATTGCCCCATTCGATGAGCGTGGAGCCGGCGGCGTGGGGCGCGATGTGGTTTTGGAAGCGGAGCGGGCGTAGTTGGTTTGCGGCGCGTCCGTCCGCGCGGGTGGGTTCAGCCATACCCGGAAAGGTTAGGGAATAAACCGGCGGACCGCAAATCGTGATTCACCGCTTCCCGGCCTCGATCCCGGCGAACAGACTTTCCAGGTTGTTCAAGCCGGCCTCGGGTTTGGCGTTGAGCATCAGCCGGAGAAAATCCACGCCGTCCGCCACCGTGCGGATGGACTTGGGCAGGATCGCCCCCGCCGCGTTCGCGTGGCCGCCGCCCTGGAATTTCTCGGCGATCTTGCGCGCCTCGCCGTTGCGGCTGCGGAAGCTGGCAAAAATTGCGTTGGACCGCCGGAACAGCGTCACCAGCACCGTGTATTTCGTCGCGCCGCGCTCCAGCAGTTGATGAACGATCTGGTTGGTGTTGCCGACGATGTTGTCCACGAAGCCGACCGTCGCTGAGATTTCGGAAACGTTTTTTTTGCTCCACTCGAAACCGATGGGATCTTCCACGCGCCGTTTCGCCGCCATCACCTCCAGCAGCGGGTGATCGATCAGTTTTTCCAGTTCCCCCCCGATGAGCGTGTGCAGGGTCCAGAACGAATAAACTTTCACCAGCCCCGCGTAATCGCCGGCGATTTCAAAGTCCGGGTCGTTCTCCAAAAACAGGTCCGCCACGTTGTTCAGATGCACAATCCGGTCGAGTTCGGGGGAGCCGAGGGCATTTTTCTGGCATAATTCATAGGCCAGCAGCCCGGCGGATTTGTTCACGTCGTGGTCCAGGTGCGCGTTTTTCGGCGCGACCTCGGTGACATGGTGATCCACGACCAGCCAGTCCTGCCGGTCCATGCGGGTTTCGAACGTGAAGTCCGCCACCCAGGCCGAATTTTCGCGCAGGTCGCGCTGCTTCCAGAAATTATAGTGATATGCCTGCAGCGGAACGGTCTCGCCGTAGAGTTGCTTCGCCAGCCGCTGAAGCAGTAGGCCGGCAACGAAGCCGTCGAGGTCGCTCTCATGGGTGATAATGACTTCCGGCTTGGGCAGCGTCAGCATGGCCGGAATTTTAGTTGACCGAACCGCGCCTGGCGAGCGGTGAATTTCCGGTGCGAACACAGAGGGTGCATCTGAACACTGTTCTAAACTGTCCCGAAGGGACAGAACAGGGATACCCGTGGGCGTCAGCCCGCGGTGACGCAGAAATACCGGTGCGACCCCGCCGGGGTCGAATTATTCATCACACTAAATCGCAGGCTTTCCTGCCTGCGGGTTCCGGCGACTTTCCCGTCGCCGGTTCATGCCGACCGGCGATCAGATCGCAAAATCGCTGTATTCCGGCCGTACCGCTTCGGTGGGCGCGGTCAGCATGCCCGCCGCCACCGTCGCGTTCGTGCCCGGCTCGATCAGGATGAACGCGCCGGTCAGGTGATTGGTGGTGTAGCCGTCGAAAATAAGCGGTCGGGCCGTCTTCACCCGGATGCCGCCGATGTCGTTGATCGCCAGCGCGGCCGGATCCGGTTCCGGTTCGAGCGTCGTCATGTTGATCCGGCTATCCAGCTTGGTGACGATGGCTTGGACGGTCTGCGTGGCGTGCTTGAGCAGATATTTTTTGCCGGGCTGCAGCGGGCGCTGGTGCATCCAGCAGACTTGCGCCGACAATTCCGAGCTGCGGCCCGGAAGATTTTCCACGCCCACGAGCATGTCGCCGCGGCTGATGTCAATGTCGTGCTCCAGGCAAAGGGTCACCGACTGTGGGCAGAAGGCCTCGTCCTGTTGGCCGTCGTACGTCCAGATTTCCTTGATCCGGGTCTTGATGCCGGCGGGCAATCCGATCACTTCCTGGCCTTTGCGCACGATGCCGCTGGCGATCTGGCCGCTCAAGCCGCGAAAGTCGTGCAGTTGCCGGTTCGTCGGATCATTGGGCCGGTTGACCCATTGCACCGGGAAGCGGAACGTGTTGAGATTCCGGTCGCTGGCGATATGGACTGTCTCGAGATGATCCAGCAACGTCGGTCCGCCGTACCATTTGCAGGACGGGGAGAGATCGACGACGTTGTCGCCGTTCAACGCGCTCAGCGGAATGAATTTCACATCACGGAACGCGCCGAGCTTGGGCAGGAAATCCTCGATTTCATCGCGGATTTCCTGAAAACGCTCTTCCTTCCAGTCCACCAGATCCATCTTGTTGACGGCGATGACCAGATGGGGAATGCCCAGCAGGGCCGCGATGTAAGTGTGCCGGCGCGTCTGTTCGATGACGCCCTGCCGCGCGTCCACCAGCACGATGGACAAGTTCGCGGTCGAGGCGCCCGTGACCATGTTGCGGGTGTATTGGACGTGCCCCGGTGTGTCCGCGACGATGAATTTGCGCTTGGGCGTGGCAAAATAGCGATACGCCACGTCAATCGTGATGCCCTGTTCACGTTCCGCGCGGAGGCCGTCGGTGAGATTCGCGAGATTGATCTGGCCGCCGCCGGTGATGTCCGCGGAGCGTTCGAGCGCCTCGATTTGATCCTCCATCAAATTCTTGGAATCATAAAGCAGCCGGCCGATGAGCGTGGACTTGCCGTCGTCAACCGACCCGCAGGTGTTGAAGCGGAGCAGTTCAATGGGATGCTGTGGATGAGGCATGGCAGAAAGTTATTTAACCATGGATACACAACGATATACCCGGATGCCAAACGGCCATCCGGCCTGAATGTGTTCTGAAAAATCTGTGTTCATCTGTGTAAATCTGTGGTTCAAAAATACCCCGCTTTTTTCCGGTCTTCCATTGCGGCTTCGCTGGCCTTGTCATCGGCGCGGGTGCCGCGTTCGGTTACGCGCGCGGCGCTGACCTCGGCGATGATGTCGTCCACCGTATAGGCCTTCGATTCGATCATGCCGGTGCTGATCATGTCGGCGATGGTGCGGACGCGGACAATCATGGTCTTTACCGGCTCATTCGGTTTGGGCCGGGCGCCGTCATAGGGATCGGGCGTGGCGGTGTCGGTATGCGGCGGCGGCACCGGCAGCCACTGGCCGCCACGACGGAAGCACTCGCGTTCATGGCTGAAATAGATGCTGGGCACTTCCAGTTTTTCCCGTTTGATATATTCCCAAACGTCCATTTCCGTCCAGTTCGAGAGCGGAAAAACGCGCATGTTCTCGCCGGGATTCAGCTTGGCGTTGTACAGATTCCAGATCTCCGGCCGCTGGTTCTTCGGATCCCATTGGCCGAAACTGTCGCGGAAGCTGAAAAAGCGTTCCTTGGCGCGGGCCTTTTCCTCGTCGCGGCGCGCGCCGCCGATGGCGCAATCGAATTGAAATTCCTCAATCGCCCCGAGTAGCACAGGAATCTGTAGCTTATTGCGGCTGATTTCGGTTTTTGAAAGCATAACCGTGCCGTTGGCGACGACTTGATCCACGGTGCGGACAATCAGTTTCGCGCCGAGTTCCTTCGCGCGCCGGTCGCGGAATTCAATCAACTCGGGAAATTCGTGGCCGGTCTCGACGTTTAGAAACGGCATCGGGAGGTCGGACGGGCGGAACGCCTTTTCCGCGAGGCGCAGCAGGCAGATGGAGTCCTTGCCGCCGGAAAAGAGCAGGGTGGGGCGCTCAAACTCGGCCGCGACCTCACGCATGATGTGAATCGCTTCCGTCTCCAGGTATTGCAGATGGTCTAAATGATAACTGCTCATGAAATGGGTCTTGGGTCTGGCGTCTGGGCTTCGGGGTGCTTCATCGGTTGCCTAAAGACCGGATCAGGCCGCTGATGAGCTTGCCGGTTTGAACGTATTGCGCCAGCAGCTTTGATGATTCGTTGGTGTTCACAAATTTGTTGTCGAGCAGCACATAAGTCATGGAGCGGACTTCGCCGTATGATCTGCGGGCTATGTTATACGCTTGGCGCTTTTCCGCAACGTGCATGCTTTCCCAACCTTCCGCGACGTTATTCATAACTGAAACCGCCGCCCGTTGAAACTGGTCGCGCAATCCAAAATCGCGTGATAGTGGTTCGCGTTGGCAAAGCGAATAGACTTCGTTCGTCAACACTCGGGCCGACATCCACGCTTCCGAATTTTCAAACGACTCGCCCATATAAATTGGGTTTGGGATTTGGCATCTTGGGCCCGGGGAATTGGTTTTCCCCAGACGCCAGATCCTAGACTCCAGCTCCCAGCTTCTCGCCGCCCCAGCTGGCGTGCAGGCCGCACTCCCGTTTCTCGTCCGCCTTTGCCGGATCAAAATAATCCCACTCGTTCGGCAAATGATGCTGGGCGAGGTGTTTTTCCATGTCCGCGTCGCTCCAGTAAAACAGCGGGCTGACCTTGAGGGAATTGAAATTCTTGTCCTCGCTCACGATGTCGAGGCCGGCGCGGTTGGGGTTCTGCACCTGGCGCAGCGCGGTGAGCCACACGGTCGGCGCGAGCTCTTTCATGCCGCGCTGGAAGGGCTCCAGCTTCATCGCCGTGCTGAACGCCTTGATGCGGTCCTCATTTTCCGGCGTCGGCTCCGGCATCCCGCCGAACGCGGCGTCGTAATGCGCGGCGGTTACTTCCGGAAGGTAAGCTTTGAGGTTTAGCTGGAGCCGCTTTTTGACCAGTTCGGCGTGCGTGTAAGTCGCCGCGCGATTGTAGCCGTGATCCACCCACAGCACCGGAATGTCCGGTTGCACCTGCGTCACCAAGTGAAGAATCACCGCCTCGTAAGGCCGGAAATTCGTCGAGACAATGGCGCGACCTTTCGCTTGGCCAATTGCCCAGCGGATGATTTCCAACGGCGGCTTGCCGCGCAGTTCCTTGTTTGCCTGCGTGATTTGATCGGGGGTCATGCGCTCAGTTCTTGGCGGATGGTTCGTTCAAGAGCACGCGGTCGCTCCAGTCCCCGAAGCGTTCCCCGGCGTGGCGTTCCTTCGCAAAGCGCGCCAGCACCGGCTGCAATTCCTTTTCCAGGTCGGCGTCTTTCAGCGTTTCCTTCCAGACGCGGTTGAGCCGCGTGCCGGCGGCGTTGCCGCCGAGCCAGACCTGGTAACGGCCCGGCGCCTTGCCGACGAAACCGATTTCCGCCATGTACGGCCGCGCGCAGCCGTTCGGGCAGCCGGTCGAGCGGATGACGATTTCTTCCGCGCCCAGGCCCAGGTCGCCCGCCAGCTTCTCAATGCGGTCAATGATGCCGGGCAGCGCGCGTTCGGATTCCGCCAGCGCGAGGCCGCAGGTCGGCAGTGAGGGGCAGGCCATCGAGCCGGCGTGCAGAATTGCGGCCTGGTTTTCCACCGGAATCTGGTGCGCGGCAAACACGGCGTTGATGCCGGCCCGGTCCGCATCACTGACATTCGCGAGGACGACGTTCTGATTGGTGGTCAGGCGGAACTCGATTTGCGGAAATTGCTCCGCGATTTCACGCAGGGCGATTTTTTTTTCGTTCTTGACGCGGCCGTTCTCGACAAATAGCGAGAAGAAATTTTTCCCGTCCACGCTTTGGTGCCAGCCGAGGAGGTCGGCGGTCGTCGTGAATTTGATTTCGCGCGGCGGTTCCAATTTGATGCCGGCGCGTTGCTCGACCTCGGCGCGCATCCAGGCCGCGCCGCGTTCCTCGACCACGTATTTGAGGCGCGCGTGCTTGCGGTCGGTGCGGTCGCCGAAATCGCGGTGAATCGTGAGCACGGCCTTCGCCACGTCCACGAGCCGTTCGGGCGTGAAGAAGCCGAGTTCGCTCGCGAGGCGCGGATAGGTTGCCTTGTTGCCGTGCGAACGGCCCATGCCGCCGCCGACCACGAGATTGTAGCCGAGCAACTGGTCCTGCTCCACGATGGCGATGAGGCCGAGGCAGTTCGTGTAGATGTCCGTGTCATTCACCGGCGGGATGGCGAACGCAACTTTGAATTTGCGCGGCAGATAGGTTTTGCCGTAAAGCGGATCCACGTAGGCCTGGTTGAACGGGTCGTCAGTTTTGAGCTGGAAACCGTCAATCCAGATGGCGTGGTAGGCGCGCGTCTGGGGCGTGAGCGCGTCGGCCACGCGTACGCAATCGCGATACACCGCCTCGCGCGCCCGGGTGTAGGCCGGGATCGGCGGGGCGAGAACGTTGCGGTTCACGTCGCCGCACGCGGCCAGCGTGGAGAGCAGGGACTCGTTGATTTTTTTTATCACCAGCCGGAGGTTCGCCTTGACGATGCCGTGGAACTGGATGCTTTGGCGCGTGGTGATGCGCAGCGTGTTGTTGGCGTAAAGCCACGCGAGTTCGTCGAACACCCGCCATTGCTTCGGCGTCATCACGCCGCCGGGAATGCGTCCGCGCACCATCATGATGAATTTTTTGTTGCCGTCCGTGCGCTGGTCGCGGTCGTCCTGCTGGTAGCAGCCGTGAAATTTCAGGAACTGGTTGTCGTCGCCGGAAAAGGAGACGGCGGCCTGATTGGCCAGCGTGGCCGCAATGGTGCCGGCCAGCGTCGGAATCGCCTCTTTGATGTCTTCGTTGTGCGTCAATATTACTGGGGCTTCAGCGCTCATAAGCGAACGCACAGTATAACCTGCCCCGGGCCGGTGTTCAAGTGCGCCTTGAAGCGGATCGCCGAAGTGGGTGCAATTGGAGCTAATTTCCATCTGTCCCGCCAGGGACAGAATCTGGATAGCCGTGGGCGTCAGCCCACGGTGACGCAGGAGTACCGGTGCGACCTCGCAGGGGTCGAATAGTAATCCTCGCCAACCGTGGGTTTTACTCACGGCCATCCAATTGACACCGCTTCGCGGTTGGAAAACCGAGGCCCAGTCCAGCGGCACTTTTTCGACCTTCGATCGCGGGCTACGTCGCCGGCACGAAAGTTTGCAGCCCCTTCGTCAGGCCGAACAAGCCGAGGCAGGTCCAGCCCAGCCAGGACGGGCATTGCGGCGCGACTGCCAGCCAGTCCACCAGGACGATGCCGGCCAGCAAGTTGGAGACGAGCCGGCCCACGTTGACCGCTCTGCCCGTGAAAATCGGGCGTAGTGAGTACGCGAGCCACAGCCCTAAACCCGCTGTCAGGCCGAGGGCGCGCAGGCGGTAGCTGCCCGTGTTCATCACCATCGCCAAAACCGCCGGGGCCAGCAGCAGGTAGAGCGACCAGAACGGGATCGGCCCGCGATAGCTTTCGCGCCGGGCCACCAGACTCAAGCCCGCGACATATAACGCCAGGGCCGCCCCGCCATAGATGGACCACCCGTTCAGGCCGTCCGCCCCCGCCGCGCCGGCCACGACATACACCCAGAACCGGCAGGCGGCCATCAGCCACGGCGCGGCCGTGAAAAACTTGTGCGAGAAATTGTAGAGCAGGATGAACAGCGCCAGGAAAAAAGCCGCGCCGGCCGCCAGTTGGCCGCAGAACAGCAGCAGGAAAATTCCCGCGCCCAGCTGCCCAAAGCCGAGCCGCCAGACCATTTTCAGGGAGATCTTCCCCGACGGAATCGGGCGTTCCGGGCGGCGCTGCCGGTCAAATTCCGCGTCAAATGCGTCGTTCAGAAACATGCCGCCCGTGTACAGCAGGCTGAGGCCGAGCAGCAAAAACGGCAGCTTCCAGACATTGCCGCCGCCGCCGAGCCACCAGCCGGCCAGGCCGTTGGACCAGACCGTGGGCAGGTTCGACACGCGGCCCAGCCGGAGCAGCGGGCCGAATGGTACGGCGATATTCCAGTTCACGCGCGGATGAAATCAAATATATCCGCGCCTGGCGAGTCCGCGCTTTGGCGGCGGGTGCACGGCTTTTCGCTGTTTTGGGTGGAAAGGCATGAGTTAGTGAACAGTATTACCGCAGTCCCGCCAGGGATTCGTTTGCAGCGGCGGTCGATGACTGCCGAAAGCATTTTGAGCGGGGGCGGCAATCCTGTGGCGGCACTCTACGAGTGCCGTTGGGGAATGCGGCGGTCACGCAACGCCGCTCCAGCGAAGTAGTCAAATCAAAACGGCGTGTCCCGAGGGACACGCCGTTGGTGATGAAATAACGCTTACGGCAGAATCTGCACCCGGTAGAAATTCGCCGGGCCGGCGGAATTATCGTCAAATTCCACGTCCGTGCCGGTGCCGGTGTTGGTGTTGATTGAGGTCCACCCCGAGTACAGGGAACTGGAGCGCTGAATGACGTATTGCTTGCCGCTGACCGACGGCCAGTGGATTGCCATATTGGATCCAGGCGGCGCCGGCTTCTTCAGATTCGTGCTGGGGAAGTCATTGGCGGCATTGGGATCAATTCCAGCCACATATTTCATCCAGTTGTTGATGCCGTCGCCCGTCGGGCAGGCGTTGGAAACGGACAGCAGATTATTGACGGTGCCAAACCAGCGCAGACGCCACGAATCCGGGATGCCGTCGCCATAACTGGAGTTCGTGCGGTTGGACAGGGTGATTAGGCCGGTCAACGTGGCTTTCGGGAACGAGGCTACCCCGTTCGGCGACGCAGAAGCATGGTCGAAATGGACGGCATAGGCCGCATTTTTTGGGGCACTGGCCGGGATGGTGACGGCCAGCGTGCCGATGGTGACGGTGCCTGTCAGGCCCGCGATGGCGCTGTTCAGCCACGCGGCGGAGTAATTGCCCAACCCACCTTTTGTATCGATATATCCCGGAGTCGGGTTACCGATGGCCGGGTTGGGGTTAAATGAAACGGCGGAGGTTAGCGCCGGGGAACTGTCTAATGGTTCCACGGTGAGGTTCAGCATCAGGACGCGGAGCGGATAGCTGCCAAAGATGGTGGCGTTGATAGGTATGTAGACCACGTTGCCGGCTGCACTTTGGATGTCGCCCGCCGTGAAGTTGACCTGGGGTGGAACCGTGGGCCCGCCCGGCGGCAGCATCGGTTGTGCAATGGATTTACTTGCAACCTGGGACACAGCGTGGTTGGCAATGCCGGTATCAGCTACGCGTTGGCCATTATTCCAGTAGCGTTCGAACCATGTCAGGCTGGGGTCTTGTGATCGGCGGAATGTCACATAGACGTCACAGACATCCAATTGGCCATCCCCATAGGCCATATTATTAATGGTTGTATCGTTGCCGCCAAATAATGCACTCAGGATGGCGGCGGCTGGTGCATTTGTATAATATCCAGTGTCGCTATCCAAATAAGCTAGACTGCTACCGCAGGAATCCATGGCGTCAAAGAAGTCGCTTTTGGTCGGCGGACCGTTGAAGCCATAAACGGCCGATTGGAAAACCTGTTCGGCGTCGGAACTGCCATAAGTGGTCAAATCGCCATAACCGAAGTCTCCGGCGTTAAACCAATAGAACGGATACACATCGCCAACCAGATATTTAAACTGACCGACGGTGACGTATTTCAAGGCGTTGATCGGGGCGCCCCCTGCCGTCGCTCCGTTAGTTGGCGTAGCGATGAGTACGCCGGAGCCCGGGGCCCCTATGCCATCGTCAGTTGCGGATGCGCGAATGATCTGGATTTGATATTGTTGGCCATTGGTCGCTGATCCGGGAATGGTGAAACTATACCCGCCCACCACCACGCCGTTCGGTTGCTGGGCAGTTGGGAAGACATCGTCGTGCGCCATGGAAAAGGTGATTAGCGTCTGCGACAATGTGTTGTAAAGGTTGGTTTGGGTGTAGCGTTCCAACCAGCCAACCGCCAGGAGGTTGATGTTGGTATTAACGGTTTCCAAATCTAGAAAATTGGTTCCGTTGTATTTTACAACTGGCGTGGCCGGCGGCACGCTGGACGCATCACCGACAAACATTAAGGGTGGAATTGGTGTAAATAAATTGACGCCTGTCGGAAAGTTCGTGGGCGGCGGGATCGGTGCCATCAGCATGGATTGGAATCCATAAGCGCCCAACGTGACTGGCGGTCCGGCATTCGTGATGATGCTGGCGTTGGTAACGGTCAGGCTGAATTGCAAGCTATACATCTTGGTGCCGGGCAAGGTGTTCAGGGTTACGGGGGCATAAAAAGTCTGGCCCGGCGAACCGATGAACTGGCTGGACGCCTCACCCGAAGCGAAGCCAAAGCTGATTGTGTTGGCCACATAGTTGGCCAAAGTAAATTTCTGGCTGACCACGGAACTGGTCTGGTAATTATTCTTGTAGGCAGCAATCTGAAACAGCATCACATTGGTACTGTTTGGGAAAGGCAGCGACAATGTAATGCTGCTGTTGGTGCTGGGAGTAGGACCAGCGGTCATTGCCTTGGCGTTGGTTCGCGGGTCGCTCCCATCGGTGGTGTAAAGGAACTGGGCGCCGCTGGTGATATCACTGATGTAGAACTGGGCGGCATTGTTGCCGTTGATGTTGGGAATCCCAGTCACGAAATTAAAGGTTGCACTAACCACGGAACTGTTGGGCTGGTTGGGCGTTTCTCCAATCGCTTCAAAGGTCACCGTAGGACTCACTTGCGGAGATGGTTCGTAGGCTGTGACGTCGCTCAAACCATCGGTGTAAAACGATGAAACCTGATGGGTGCTGGAATTCGTCGTGCTCGGAGTGGACCCGTCGGACGTATAGTAGGTGGTGGTTCCCGGTGTTCCTTTGATTACAATATATGCCGGGTCATTGTTGAAGGTGTATGAAGATGGCGAAACCTGAAAAAACACAGAAGCGTTGGAGCTGTTATTAAAACTAACGTAGCCGATCGCTGGATTCGGTACCGGCGCAGCCTGGGCTGTTGCGCTGACTTCAGCCGAATTTTGGCTTTCACCGCCGGCGCTCAAGGCGGAAACTACGTAGAAATATGCCACACCGCCAACGACATTGGTGTCGGTATAAGTCGTGGCGGCAGTGTTGGCGATCGTTGTTTCCGTGCCGGCGGTATTGGATCGTTTGATATTATAACTGGTCGCGCCTGTAACCGGCGACCAAGTCAGGGTGATCTGCGAGCTTTGTCCGACTAGGTTGGTGGTAACTACAAGGATGGTGGGGGCTCCCGGTGGCGGTGGGGGCAGGGGCGGCAACCCGGTGCCGGTGGCCATGCGCAGCAGCGCATAACCGATTTCAGTGTCATAAACCGTGCCGCCCGAGCCAATGGCCAAACCATAGGGTCTGTCCACCTGGACCGGGTCCACCGCTTCGTTCGGGTTGACGGTGCCGTCATGCCAGCCGGGTGTCCCGCCGCCCCAATATTTGGAATTAACGCCAAACAAACGGGTGACGTTGCCGGAAGCATCAATCTCTTTGACCTTATTATTGTTAAAGTCCGATACGACCAGAATTCCGTTACCGGCGGAGGCAATGTTTTCGGGATCGTTGAAGGCGGCATAGGCCGCCGGTCCATTCGTGTCGGCGGCGCCGTGGAAACCGGTCAGCTTGACGGAATTGTTGACCAGATTGGTGGTGTTGGCGGGATCCATGATCCAGATGCCGTTGTTGCCGGCATCGGTCAGGGCCAGTTTGCCATTGCTCGTGACCGTCACGCCCCGCAGGTTGGTGGCTTTGTTGGTGATGACGCCAACGGTGGTCATCGTGTTGGTCCCGGCGGCGATCCGGATGACGGTGTTGCTCTTGATGGTCACATACAGATTACCGGTTCCATCCAAGGTCAGGGAGGTCGCATTGGTCAGAGCAACCGCATTGGTGGCTATCAATTGCTTTATCCCATAGGTGATGTAATAATTGCCATTGAACTCCAGGATGGTGCCGTTGTTGCCGGAACCACGGTTCAGCACGTAGATATTAGTATTGCTATCGATGCCAACCGCGATGGGATGGTTAATGCCGTCCGTGCTGACGTAGGCGCTGTAGGTGTAGCTGCTGGACTGGTTGCCTAGGTTGGACACCCAGCGGACGGCATTGTTGTTGTAGTCGGCCAGGAACAAGCTGGTGCCGGCGGGATCCAAGGCAATGCCCGCCGGATAGTTGAACTTGGCCGTCGTGGTGAGCACGGGGGTGCTGGACGCGGATCCGGTGCCGGCAGAACCATAAATATTAGCAAGTGTGGTGACGGTGGACTGTGCGAAGCTGTTCATGCCTGCGAGCACGAACAATCCCGCCAGCACCAACCCCTTGGCGGGGTAGCCGCAAGGCTGCCCGCTCTTTAACAACCGGGTTGAAGTTAAGACTTTCATAGGCTGATTGGTAATTAAGGCTACGCCGTTTTACTTGACGGTCTCGGTGATCGGGTCGGCCCATTGATTGTCATGGCTGGTCGGACTGTCCCAGGCGGTCGACGGATCCATGACCTGTTTAACGGGCTCGGGTTTGCTCTTCAGGAAATCACCCGACTTGGAGGCCTCTTGAAAGTCCGTGTCCTTGACAATCGTCGGCGTGATGAAGATCAGGAGGTTGTCTTTGTTCAATTGTTTGTTTTCGCTGCGGAACATGAAGCCCAAGCCGGGGATATCGCCCAGGAGCGGAACCTTTGTGTAGCTGGCGCTCGGATTATCCTGCACCAGGCCGCCCAGGACCAGGGTGTTGGCGTTGGGAATCAGGACCTGGGTTTCAATCTTGCGCGAGTAAAACGTCGGCGCGGTCAGAATGACGGCTCCCCCCGTGCCGCCGCCGCTCACCGTCTGGGAGACATTGCCGGCAAAGCTGGAGACCTCGGGGACGACCCGCAGCCAGATGTAATCATTGGCGGAAATCCGCGGGGTCACATGCAGGATGGTGCCGACGTTGGTGTAGGCAACGCTCGAACCGCCGGCGGTGTTCTGGGTGCCGGCCTGAACGTTGAATACCGGATAACCGCGCGTGACCGCGAGGCTTGCCTCTTCATTATCCAGGGTGACGATGCGCGGGGTGGACATGATCTGCGCATCCGCCGATTGATTCAAAAATGACAGAACCGCGCTCAACCCGCTGGCGTTCAAGAAGCCAATGTCCGGGGTCGTGCCGCTCTTGGTGTTCCAGGAGAAGCCACCGCCGCCGACGAGGTTTTCAACGGTGCCAACCGTGGTGGAGGAACTTGGTGGCAGGGGTTGGTTTGCTCCATTAACTCCAGGGCTGGTGCCGGGGAAGGTGGTGGTGAAGGAGCCGGCGGAATTGCCATTGCCAAAGGTGATCTGCTGATTTTGCAGGGTGCCGGACCAATCAATGCCTTTCTGGGTGCTGGGATTGGAGGAAATTTGGATCAGTCGGGTTTCAATGAGCACCTGCCGCGTGGGCCGGTCGAGCTGGGCGACCAGGGTGTCCACTGCCTGCTGTTCGGGGTCCGTGCCCACGACCACCAACTGGCTGGTGCGGTTATCGGTCAGGACGCGGCTGCGATGGTCGGTCAGAACGGACTGGGCGGCGTCAATCATGTTGGAAACGCTGGCATACTTCAACTGGATGACCTTGGTGAAAAGCGGGGGCGGCGCGGTGGGATCTTTCAGCGTGACCCGGTCGATCCCGGTGTGCTTGTCGTGGATCAACTGGAGGCCGTAGTTGTCCAGCAAAGCCAGCAGGGCGTTTTCCGCCGAAATGTTTTCCCAGCGGATGGAGAGGACGGGTTCCGGTTTTGGCTGGCCGTTCGCATCGGTCAGGCCGTAACCGATCTTAGGATCGAGCATGTAATTGATGTTGGCCAGCCGGCAGAGGCTTTCAATGGCGGTGGTGATGGGGGTGTCGCTGAAGGAGATGCGCTGAATGCTCGCGGCCGGAGCGGCGCTGGTCGCCTGGTCGGGAGATACGCCGGGCGCATTGGTGGCGGCTACCGGCGCGGCCATGGCGGCCACGGGCGGGGCCACATTGTTCGTATCCATGGCCGGGACGGCGGCCGGGGTGACGGCCTCAGCCGGCTGGGCCGGCGGAGCGGAGTTGGTTTGCGCGTTGGCCGTCAGCAGGCAGGTCAGCCCGATGAACAGGATGTAACAGGTTGTTTTCATAGCTTGTTTGGATTGGTTTTTGATTTTTTCTGCTCCTAGGATGGGATTATGGTATTTGAAAGGGTTTGGCAACATATTTTTCATTGCTCCTCGAGGTTGATCTTGTGCAGCTGCCCGTTGATCTCCACCACCACATACCGGTCGTGGATTTCCACGCACCGAACATGCACCCGGCTGGAGGCGCTGATGACATCGCCTTCCTCACCCGCGGAAAAGGTGTGATTGTTTAGAATGGCCAGCTGGTGTCCGGCGGAACCGAAAATGCCCCTTACTTTCAAGGTTGATATTTCCACCGTGTGCGCGGTGGCCGCCGGCACGGCGATCATGCGGGTGGATTCCGGATAAAACGGGTCGCGCCCATCCTTGGATGTGGCCGGCATGACGAAGTTGGACTGGACCGGCGCCGCCGCGGCCGGGGTGTTTTCCGCGCGCAATCTCCCGCCGGCGGAAGCTAGGGTAACGGCCAGGGCCAGCGGCAGGCAAAAAGAGGATGAAGTTTTCATAGGCTTCAGGCGTTGGGTTTCAACAGGGCCGCAATATCCATCCGGAAGGATAGTTTTTCCGTCGCGGCTTCCGGGCCGTTGTTGGATTCAATAATCAAATTCAGGACCCGGATGTGCGGAAATTGGTTTTCCAGATCGGCAATGAATTTGCCGATGTCGTGATAATAGCCGGTGCCCGCGATATGGAACTGGATCTGTTTGTAGGGAAAGTTCGGCAGCAAATCCTCATCCATCTGAACGGGCTGCCCCAGGGTGGTGATGTCGACATGCCGGTTGGATTTGAATTGCCGCAGGGTGTCGTAAGTCCAGACGATGACATCGCCTTCCACCAGATCCTTCTCGCTGTCCTTCAGCTGATCCGCTATGGCGTCCGCCTTCTTGGCGTTGGTTTCCGCCTGCAGGATGGTCTTTCCCATCGAATCGCGTCGGGACTCATCGCTTTTGGTCTCGACGGCCAGTCGGCGGTTCTGCTCGTTCTGCGGTCCGATCAGGATAAAATAGACCAGGCCGATCAGGGCCAGCGTGCCCAGGATCACCATGATCAGTTTATTGCGCTTGTCTGGGGATAAACGTTTCATCGGGTGGTGTCTTTAAAGCGGCAATCCAAGGTGAACTGCACAAACGGCTTGCCGTTCAAGGCTGACTGCGGTGAAGGCACGGAGGACATCTTGACGCCGTTGGTCGGGTTGAGCCAGGGCTTGAAAAAATTGGCGAAGGCCACCATCTCCTTGTAGCGGTTCATCTGGTCCAGATTGGGGCTGGCGTCCTTGCCGTCCAGCGTCAGGGATATCCGCTCGGTGGAACTGCCGGGCCGGCCGGCCACAAAATTGCCGTAGGCATTGGTGCTGTCGACCGTTCCTTCCTTGCAGATATAGGACTGGTCAATCCGGAGGCGGAGCAGCTGCACATTGGGCACGTAGAGTAGCTGCAGGGCGTTCAAGAGGTTGCCCTGCAGGAAGCGGTTGGTGTTTAGTTGCTGCAGGGCCGTCAGCCGCTGCTGGGAATCCGAGATTCGCTTCAAATCCACCTGGCAATGGCTGAATTCGTTGGTGCGCGAATCAATCTCGATATTCACCTGGTTTTTCGCTGATTGGATGAGCTTGTAATCCAGCCAGACGGTGCTGTACCAGACCAGCGAAAGCGCCACCAGAAATACGCCGATGAAAATGGTGCGCTTCACGGGATCGCGCCGGCGCAATTCTTCGGCGGCCAGCGCTTCGTTCAATAAATTGATGCGGATGGGCATGGTAAATATTCAGTATTTAGTAAGCCGCCAGCGCGGTGCCAATGGCCACCGTGAGCTGCGGTCCAACCAGGTCAATCTCCACGGCCTGCTGTCCGGGCAGCGCCAGTTGCAAAAAGCTTGTCGCATTCCAGGTCTTGCAATCCGCCAGGATTTCCGAGTGCAGCATTTTCACGATCATCTCCGAACGCGTCGAGCCGCCACTCATATAGACCTCCGTCACCGCCCGGTCCTGCTGGTGCTCAAAGAAATCCAGCGAGGCGCGGATTTCCCGGCCCAGCGCCAGCACCTGGTTTTGCAGGCCGGTTTCCACCTCGGGGGCCATGCCCACCTTGATGCCCTCGGCTTCCGCATAGCTGATGTTCATGGCCTCGGCCAGCCCGGCGGTGATCTGGTCGCCGCCGATGTTGATTGTGCGGTTGGTCGCCAGCTCGCCCCGATCCAGCACGCAGACCGAGGTGTGTTTGAAACCAATGTCCACCAGGGCCACCGTATCCCGGGCGAAAACCTCCGGCAGAGCATTTTCAAAGGCGTTGATCGGCCCGATCAGCGCGGGAACCATGGCGTCCGCCACCAGGCTGGCCGTGCCGGCGGCCTGGATAAAATCATTGACCAGCTGCTGGCGGGCCGCGGCCGCCAGCACTTTGAATTTGGTCGGAGTCAAGCCGGTGCGCGCCGGTTCCGGGGTTTTGTTGCCCGCGGGCTGGAGCCGCGGGGGAATGATGTAGCAATCGAAGACATGGTTGGGTAGATCCTGCTGCAGATAATTCTTGTGGTTCATTTTCAGGACATGCCTCATCTCATCCAGCGGAATCTGCGGCAGTTCAATCTGGCGCACCACGGCGTCCCCCAGCCCGACCGCCATGGAAACATACTTGGAGGTGCCCCCCAGGGCCTCGGCGACGGCGTGAAGATGGTCCGCGAGCAGATCCGGTGAAATTTTTTTCTCGAAAATCGGCGCGTCCATCAGTGCATACCGCATTAGCGCCAGGGTTTCCCCGCGCCGTTCCAGCAGGACCGCCTTGGTGGTCCGGTTGCCCAGATCAATGGCTATTACCTGGGCACGTTTCCTCCTAAAGGTGCCGTTTAGAAATGGCAGATTCAAACCCATGCGTTTTTATAATGTTGTTTGTTTATTGATAGCAAGCAGCATTTTGCGCCTTTTGGTCTAGCAGTTGCCAAGCCAAGTTGCAGTGATCGCCATAATTTGACGCTCGGTTTTTTACGCGCGGCTTGAAGTTGTGGGGAAAGTTCCATAAGGCGGTTGAACAATGGTTAGCTTCCTTCCTTTCCCCGGGCCGGGAATGGTTAATCCGAATTCTGAAATTGGTAGGGACTGCGGACTGCGCCGTCTCTGTCGCCGGGAAAAACGTCAGGCGACGGAACGAATGGTGCCGCGCGTAAAATCTTGAGCAATTTGTTCCGTACGCTCCGCGCGGGCCAACCATCCCGGATTAATTATGAGCCGGGGTGAAAGTGATGACGCCGGGCGGTGGCACCCCCCAGGCAAACCGGATGGGAACCAGCGCCACCGGAATCCCCGGCGGCACTTTGGCCGGATCGAGAAAATTGGGGTCGAAACTGAAGTGCCGGTTGGGCGCATTGTAATAGGGGTTGGGCCCACCGTTACCGGCGGAAACACGATATTGGTTGGTCGCCATGTTGCTGTCCCATAACCGCAGGATGGAGGTGTTTAACCAAAGGTTTACGCCGGTCCAGTTTTCGAGCAAACGGGACAAATTATGAACCCCGCCGCTAAAACCGGAGGTCGTGTCCGCAGTTGTTGGCATGGTTCCGGTGACGATGGCGGCGTTGACGGTGGTTACGGCTGCGCTGGGCTGAGATGAAGAATAGGTCACATAGCCCTGACTGTCCGTCCAATTGGGCGAAAGTACCGTGAACGCATCCGATAATAGCGCCGCCGGAACGGTGGCGGCGGTATTGGTGGTGGCGGCGGCGGCGTTGGCGCCGCTGGTGGCGGTTTGGACGTTGTAGTTGCCCCACACATAGAGCGGGTTCATGGTGGCGACCGAGAATCCCAGACCGCCATTGGCCGGTAACTGTGCGCCATTCACCAGGCGAACGGCCGGTAATTGGTTGGCATTATGGTTGCGCCGGTCTGCCACATACATGATGGTCGGATAGATTCCGGACGCTGCCGGCAGTTTGCCCTGCACGGCTGTGTTAGTGCTGGTCCAGGTGTCCAGTTTGCCCACGTCAATCTGGGTGAACAAATTGGTGTCTTGCTCGCGCTGATCCAAGGTCATGTTGGTCAGGGATAAGAACGGCAGGTTGGTGGCCAAAAAACCGGCCGAGGCGTTGGTGTAATACATCGACAAGGGGGACGAATCATTGCCGGGCACCTGGCCGCCGCTGCTGGCTTGCAGGGTCAAATATACGGCCGGGTTGGTTCCATAGGGGGAATTGGTGACGATAAGCACCATTTGCGCCTGATTGTAGAGCATTTGGCTGTTGGTTGAGGAAGTGGGATCCTGGCCGCTCGGCGGAATATCAATCAGGAAGTGGGAATTGGTCATGGCCAGCGAAACGTTGACGCTGGCGACATTGGTGAGATAAGCCGGATTGGCGTTAAAAGTGGTGTTCCAAGTGCCGGTGGTATAGGGGCCCCATGTCCCCCCTTCTTGCGGGCTGCTCATCGTGGACGTGGTGGTGACACCGCCATTGAAAGTGAGTGTGTTGGGTGATGATGTGCCTACTTCGATGGCCCCGTTGGCGTGCACCCGGCCATTGACAACCATCGTCGCACATCCCGTGAACTCCAGCTTCCCGTTGTAAAAAATCGCCCAGGTGCTCAACGGCACCAGCGCGAGCAACACATCCTCCTGCGCGGTGCCCACCACTTGATACTGCGAATTCGTCAACTGTACGTTGGAGATGATGCGATAGACCGGCGCGTTATAGGTAAACAGCCCAGTGTAAGCCGAAGGCAGTCCACCGGAATAGTTGGTGACATACGCTGCGTAGGTTCTCCCAACATTGCCCTGCCCGTCCGAGAATATAAATTTGGACCAGTAAGGATCTTCGGCGGCGTTTGGAATATTGGTTGCATATATGTATCTGCCCGCATTTATAGTCACCTGCGCCACGTTGTAAGCCTGGAAGTCATTGGCGATCCGGGCAAAATCTTTTTCCACCGCTGATTCGGCGGCGTTGGCGCAGGTATTATATTCATTACTGCGCTGGTTGAGGGTGGCCACGGTGCTGGTCCGCATCATGGAGGCCGTGAGCAGCAGGAGGCAGACGCCGGCCAGAATCAAAACCAAAATGAGCGCAAAACCGGACCGGCGGGTAGAGTTGGAGGTCAATATCTTCATAAAGGCTATTCGGGTAGATGGGGCGTGGCCTTGAATTCCAGTTTGTAATAATCATACAGCCCGTTCGTGCCCACCTGGGTCAGGGGATACTGGAACTGGCAGAATTGCAGGATCACGTGGATCAGACCTTTGTAATTTTGGCCACCGGCGCTGTTCGTCTGCACCACGCCGTTATAGTTTTCGGCGGTGAAATATAGCGTGTTGATCAAATTCGAGGCAACAATGGTCGGATTCCAGTTGGCGGTGGAGGTCCGAAACAACACCCCGTTGTTGGCGGCCACATTGGTGAAAAAATAAATGGTGAATTGGGTGCCGGCGGCGGTCTGGCAAAGCTGCAACGCCGGGCCTTGCACGGCTCCGTTCGTGATGCCCAAAAAGTTCGTTCCGGTCAAACTGCCGATCTGCCAACTCTTGGCGGAACGGATGTCCACCGGCAGTTGTTGCAGCGTCTTCCGCGAGGCATCGCTGGCGCCGCTCTTGCTGTCCACCAATTGCCCCAGCCGCAAGCCCACCAGTTGCGCGGATAACAATGCCCCCACCACCAGCATGATGACGAAGGATGCGAACATCAGTTCAATCAAAGTATGGCCGGACCGCAAACCTTTCGGCCGCCGGCTGCCAATAATGGATGGTGAGGAAATCATTTTTATCGTGGTCATCGGGTCAGCTGCCCACGCCCAAGCCGGTTGGAGTGCGATTATCGGGGGCCAGGATGGCACCCACTGAATTGGTATAGTATTTCAAATTGAACCCGCCCCAGGCGTTAAAAGGCCAGACCGTATCCACCCGGATGATATATACCTGCACTTTCAACGTGTTGTCGTTGTTTTCGTAAATGGGTTTGATGGTGATGTAGTTTGTCGCCCAGATGGCATTATTGCCTTTCCATGGCACATCCAGGATGTTGGTCGTGTAACCCGTCATCGGCACGGTGACGCCATCCCCGGAAGAATTATTCAAAGTCATCTGGACAATTTGATTGACATTGTCGGAAGTGTCCCAGGTCGCGCTCCTGGCCTGCTCGATGGTTTGCAGTCCCAACGACTGCGCAGCCAGGGAATAGGCCGTCCACTGGCCCCGGGTGGAAGTCGAAAGGTAGCCGTTGATGATGGAACCAAACACCACCGCCACCACGATCAGCGAAATCAATACCTCGATGAAGGTATAACCGCCTTTCCTCTGCCGGGACGGCTGGCCGGTCATCGGCGTGACGGTATTTCCGGCCGCACTCCGGTCTTGGCCCGGAAAACTTGGTTTAGGTTGGAACCGCATAGGTGGCTGGCTTTTTTCCTCTTACAACCTAAAACTATAGCACGGCTTATGCCATGGACAAGCTAAAACTCATTTCGACCCCGTAAAACCAAGGCTTTTCCAGCATTTGCCCAAGTGCTTTTCTGCCGGTTGCGCGGCGGTCAGACGATTTCGCCGGCCCGCTGTCTTGCCGTGTCCAGAAATGCGGCAAGGAGCGGAGTGGTTTTCCCCCGCCACAGGGCGCCGATTACGGCTGGTGGAAAATCCTTGAGCGGCAGGGCCCGCACGTTCGCCGGCAGCATCCGCCGGGGCACCGCCACGCCCAGCCCCATCCCGAGGCCATTGGCCACATACGTCTCGATCAAATCCACCGAGCTGGCTTCCACGCTAGGAAACCATTCCACGTCCAGTTCCGTCAGCCGGGCCAGGAAATTCCGGGTCAGCGTCTCCGTGGCCGGCAGGCAGATGAGCGATTCGGAAATTTTGTCGCGCGTCCACAGTTCCTCCGCCGATTTTAGCCGGCTGGTTTTTTCCACCAGCAATACCAGCGGCAATTCCAGCAGCACCTGCGAGTGGAATCCCGCCGGCGGTTTCCGTTCCACCAGGGTGATGACCAGGTCGATCTCGTCCTTCGCCAGCAGCTCCTCCAGTTGCGCCGGAAAACCCTCGCGCAGCGAAACCTTCAGGCCGGGAAATTTTTTATGCACGCCCTGCAGCAGTTTCGGCAGGTGATCGCGCAGCACGATGGTCGAGGCGCCGATGCGGAAATGCCGCGCCTGACCGCCCTGGAATTCTTCCGCGAGCCGGCCGAGGTTGGAAAAGAACGGCGCGCTGAACGCGTAGAGCTTCTCTCCCGCCGGCGTCAGGGCGAACGGCCGCCGCTGGAACAGGGTCACGCCCAGGTATTCCTCCAGTTGCGCCACCTGCGCGCTCACCGCGGGCTGCTGGATGCCATAGGGGATGTTGCGCACCGCCGGCATGATGCCGCCGTGCTTGGCGACGTAATAAAACAGTTCAAGGTGATGGACGTTCATGGGGCCGGAGAATTGTCACCCCAGTTTTAGCAAATAATCCTTTCGCCGCAAGCCGGCATAAAATCCACGCCAATTTGTGGTGATTTTGGACTGCAGAGGGAAGCGCAGTGCGACACCGTTTTCGCAGGCTCAAAACGTGTCTATTGAGGCTCGCAAAATAGAGCGACATGAATTTGGCGCGAATGGAGCGCGGCGTTCACGCCGCTTCAGCGTGAAAAATGCCGGCGGGCTGGCCTTTCCCCGGAATTCGTGTTTCTGGTTGTTGAAGCGGCGTGAACGCCGTGCCCCGTCACCGTATTGTGTGAGTCTCAATAAATTTACCAGCTCATTCTCCATCCGGAAGCGCCGTCGCTGTTTTGCTTTGCGGCCGCCGCGCGGCGGCCGGAAATGAACGGTCAACCAGCCACGCTCGGGGTGCTTACTGTCAATCGGTAGAATTGCGTGGCCCCGGCCTGTGGCACGGTGTTGGTATGCAATAAATCATCCCCGGAAATGGGGGTGGACAAAACTGGGGTCCAACTGGCCCCGGGACCGAGTACGGGTGATTGTTCGATGTTGTATTGTAGCGGATTTTGATTCAAATCATACCACCATGCCGGCTGGAGCGAGCCCGACGCAGCGGCAAATTTCAGGTGAATGCCATCGGCGGCCGCCTTGATCCCGGCGATGGTGCAATCCGCCTGATAATAAAGGGCAAATGTCGCGGAGGGCGAATCGAGCGGCGTGCTGCCCGCACCGTTGGTGGAGGTGTCAACCAGTTGCCAGGTCACCTTGTACAGTCCGGCTTTCGTGAAACCCAGTACCCGTCCTTGGGTCAGCCCGTAGGGATCGTTCGTCGAAGTGTTCGCCGCCTGGGTGACCCGGATGAGATTGGTGCCGCCGCTCAATGGAACCGGCGCGCTCCAGGTCAGGTTGGTGCCATAACTCCCATCGCTATTACCCTCCCAAAAGGCAATGCTGGCACCCGCCGGTCCGTCGACGCTCACCAATCGAAGTTGTATCAACGTGCCCGGCGCCGCCGCGCCGTTGGTCGGACCACCGTTGGCGGCGGTGGCGGGAAGGGCGCTGAAAACCTGGACGCGATTGTAATAATATCCGGCATAGGGATAATAACCGCTGTAAGTCGGATCCAAAGCCGGATCCTCCACCGCACCCGACACGGTGGCGAAGCAATAGCCGCTGGCGGCGACATAATTGCTGGCGTTTTCAAAGAGGAGCGTGGCTCCCGGCAGGTTCGTGGTCGCACCAAAAACCAGGATTTGCTGATCTTGGGCCTGCAGGCGTACGCCCAGCATCAACAGCACCAGACACAGTGATTTTTTCATATCGGTCATGGGTTCAAGTTTGGTTTTATTGCCATTAAACTACGATAGACCATCAGACTGTCAGCAATAAAAATGCCATTGAGATAAGCCTGGGCAAGTTTTTTTACGCCCTCCCCATGGGTGCCTCTTGACACCGTCCTTAAATGTCTGATGTCAGTAAGAGTTTCCCCTGTCCCCTGAGGGACAGAACATGGATAGCCGTGGGCGTCAGCCCACGGTCACACAGAAATACCGTTCGACCCCGTAGGGGTCGAACAATTCATCATCCCTCCGCCAACCGTGGATTTCATCCGCGTCTATCTCGGTGACATCGCTTCGCGGTTGGAAAAACGGGGCAGTGTGAAGATTCACCCACCACTCGACTGACCCGGCTCCAGTCTCCGTTTAACGGCCAGGTCCAAAACCTATGGGCGTTAAACGTAACTTTGGCCCATGGGCTGGTCGGGCGGCAGGAAAAAACCGCCGGCAGATGATGCCGGCGGTTTATGAAGATGGATTGAATTATTCGCCGGCGGCCGCGTTTTTGTTCCGGCGCAGGATGCGAAATGTGCTGACGCCGAACGGAAGTAGCAGCAAAGCCCCGGCAATCACGGTAGTCGGTTCGGGAACCGAACCGGGAGGAGTGGGGGGTTGTTTACAATTGCCGTAAACGTCACATTCGGTCTGGCCGCAATTGAGTGTGCAATCCACCTCGTCGGTGCCGTTCCAATTGCACGCATTCCAGACGTAACAGCCGGTGCCGCATTTCACAATGAAGCAGGTAGCGCTGGCGTAGGTGCCACCGCAATAATTAATCTTGTTGAGGCCGGAAGAACAACTGTAGGAATTTTGCAGCTGCCCGTTGCCCTGTCCTCCGTTGCCATACTGGCAGAGCAGCGAACCGACATGCGAGGAATCAACGCCGCAAACCGACGCGAGCTGGCTGGCTGACGGTGACGTGGTGCCGGCGAAATAGGTGCACCCGGACGAACCGAGCACGAGGTTCGCCTTGACGGCGGGAGCCGCCACAAAGCCAGCCAAAACCACCGCACCCGCCACTAACATGTTTTTAAATTTTTGTTGATTAATATTTTTCATATGGATTTATTTATTTATTCCGAAATTAGTTTAGGCCGGATTTTTATTCTAGCTATGCATCGGTGGGACATCTTCTTCCAGATTTGGGACATGGGAAAATGACCAGAAATGGCGGGGAAGAAGGGCCGTTTGGCCGCTCAAGACACTGAAAAACTACTGAAAACAGGGTTGATTTGAACGGTCACTATTTCCGGGTCTGGCGCGGATTTAGTTCCACGCCCGCGCCGGTGTCAGGGCGAACTGATGCGGACGGAAAATTGTCGCCCAAGCTTTAGCCATTAACAATTTCACCCCAAGCCCAGATAAAATCCCCGTCAATTTTTTGGCGAATTTGGACTGAGGTGGCAAGCGCAGCGCGACACCGCTTTCGCAGGCGCAAAACGCATTGATTGAGGCTCGCAAAATAGGGTGACATGAATTTGGCGCGAGTGGGGCGCGGCGTTCACGCCGCTTCAGTGTGAAAAATGCAGGTGGGCTGGGCTTTCCATGGAATTTGTGTTTCTGGTCGTTGAACCGGCGTGAATGCCGCGCCCCGTCACCGGATTGTGCGAGTCTCAATGAATTTACCAGCCCATTCTTCGTCCGAAAGCGCCGTCGTCGCTTCGCTCTGCCGGCGCAGTCCAAAAATACTGCCCCTCAACAGCGTTACGGAAAAGTCGCCAAGGCACCGGTTACCTGAAAGCCCTTCGGGTCAGATCTGGCTCACGCCCGTCTTTAGGCCGCGCGGCTGCACGTCCGGCACCGCCGGCCCGCGCGGCTGCCGGAAATGAATGGGCGAACGCCGCAGCAGCGTGCCGAGCATCAGGTCCGCCAGCGGCAGCACGACATTGAAGTTTTTGCCCATGTAACGGTGGTGCAGCAGGTGATGGCCGTTGAGCCGGAAGAAAATTCCAGAGCGCTCCACCGTTCGCTTCTTCGGCAGGTGCATGCACCAGTGGATGTATTCGTAGGTGGCGTAATAGGCGGCGGCAGCCAGACCCGCGCCGGCCAGCAAACCCCAATGACCCAGCCACCACGCCGCCGCGGCAAACGGCACGGTCCCCAGGACCACCAGCGCCGGACCATTCCACCACGCCATCGGGATCGTCATCGCGTCCTTTTTGTCCAGGAGGTGATACGACTCGTCCGCGCGAAAAACGCGGTGGTGGACCAGGGCGTGCGATTCAAACGGGTAGCGAAACCGGCCCAGCGGCCGGTGCATGACAAAACGGTGCAGGGTCCATTCAAAAAATGAACAATAAACGACGGTGCCGACCCCGCCGATGGCCGCCCAGCTCACAAACATGGGAATTTCAAACATGAAGGAGCGATGATACCAGAACGCCAGTCGCCAGGCAAACGTTAGTGTCGTGATTTTGGCCTTAATCTGGTCGGTTTTCCTGGCCCCGGTCAGTCGTCAATAACTGGGATAAATTTTAATTTGACAAAAATTATATTAAATACAATATACAACAATATTGGTTTTGGCGGGTCCATGACTTGAGTATTTCGCTGTGATGGTTCTTTGGCATATCTGATTTTTATTGGTGTCGCTGATGCCCTGGGGCCAGTCGTCGCTTCCTCTCCGGCCCGCGATACCAGGAGGGAGTGCCTGGTTGGAGTTCAAGCTTAAGCTTGTGCCATATTTCCGATCCTATTCGCGACCGCGGTCCAGGCCGATCTCGTGAAACTTTACCTTCCAAAACTTTTTTTTGGTAAAGAAAAGGTAAAGTTCCGGATGCTCTATCAACGACTTGCAAAAGTTGACCCGATCCCTGGTAACGAAAAAGTAAAGTAAATCACAGCGCCATTAGCCCATCGGTTGGTATGGCGGCCCTGCTGCGCCGCCTGGTTGGCTAACCCGTAGGTCAGCCCCACCGGTTTGACGTTTGTGACAATGTTAACCGAAACCGCTATCGGCCTGCGATTGGAAACGCAGTGCATCGCGGCGGGGAAATTGCAGTGCGGCCCGGCCGCTCACCGTTTCGAATCGGTCTCCTTGGGCTCTTTTTTTGTAACCTATGCTGGGGCGGCCGCGTATGATACATGGAGACCGGAAGGCAATGCTTTCCGGCATCTGGTTTTATTTGCATGAATCCGCGACGGGCTTTTACGTTGATTGAACTGCTGGTGGTTATCGCCATCATCGGCATCCTCGCGGCGATGCTGATGCCCGCGCTATCCAAGGCCAAACAGCGGACGCAGGGAATCTTGTGCATGAACAACGGCAAGCAGATCATGACGGCCATGCTGCTTTATGTGGGTGAATACAACGACTTGTTTCCACCCAATCCCGATGACGGGAACACGACCCCCGGCCACAACTGGTGCAGCGGTCAGGCCGGCATCGGCGGGGCGGAAGAATTCAACCCCGACGTGCTGAAAGATCCCAGCCGCAGCCTGCTGATCCGTTATCTCTCCGGCTCATACACTCTGTTCCGCTGCCCGGCCGATCTGCGTCAAAACACGTATCAAGGCACCAACACCACGCTTCAGGGCCACATCGTTCCCGCCGCGCGGACTTTTTCCATGAACCAGGCCATCGGCACCATTTGCCCCGGGTATGATCAGGGTATCGGCCACAGTGGCGCACCCACCTTGTCCGTCAACGGACCCTGGCTTAACGGCCAGGAAACCCACCGGCGCAATTCCCCGTGGGCCACCTACGGCAAAATGACTCAAATGAACACTCCCGGCCCCTCGGGTCTATGGGTGCTGCTGGATGAAAATGCCAATGGCCTCAATGACGCCGCCTTTGCGTTTAGCATGGAAACCCCGGGATGGGTGGATTTTCCCGGCTCCTATCACAATGGTGGCTGCGGCTTCGCCTTCGCCGACGGCCATTCCGAGACGCACCACTGGGTGGACAGCAGCACGCTGGTTTTTGATATCAATGGGACGATCCAGGGTGGCGGCTCCGGCGATCCGGCGGACTGGACCGACTGGTCGTGGATGGCCGCCCACACCTCCGCCAGGGTGCAGTGACGTGGCATCGCCGCAAACGATGTTGCCAAAAGTTTTTCAATTCCCATTTTGCCGGCCGATTGGTTAGCTTGGCCGGGTGAGCATTGACAACCCGCCCTCGGCTGCCAGCCAGCCCCCGTCCGGCACGCGTGGTTTCTGGGCGCTGATTGTCACGCAATTCCAGGGCGCGTTCAGCGACAACGCGCTCAAGTGGCTCGCCATCTTTCTCATCACCCAGCAGAACCTGCCGGACACCGAACGCGACCGGCTGATTTTCATCGTCGGTTCGCTTTTCGCCGTGCCGTTCATATTGTTTTCCATGGGCGGCGGTTTTCTGGCCGACCGCTGCAGCAAACGCCGGGTGATCCTCGGCGTGAAAGTCTTCGAAATCTTTGTGATGTCCCTGGCCCTGTTCAGCCTGGCGACCCGGCAGCTTTACCTGACCATTTTCTGCGTGTTTCTCATGGGCGTCCACAGCGCGATTTTCGGGCCGTCCAAATACGGCTTGCTGCCGGAGCTGTTGCCGGAGAAAAAACTGTCCTGGGGCAACGGCGTCCTGGAATTCGGCACGTTCATCGCGATCATCGCCGGCACGGTCGCCGGGGGTGTGATGTGCAAGGCCTTTGCCGCGCAGCCGGCCTGGCCGGGCGTCATTTTGACCGGCCTCGCCTTCATCGGATTGGCGACCGGCCGGCAGATCACCAAAGTTCCCGCCGCTGACCCGTTGAAAAAATTCCGCCCCAACTTCGTCGCCGATTTGTGGGCGCAGATAAAATATATACGCCGCGATCGGCCGCTCTGGCTGGCGCTGATCGGGAATACCTACTTTTTCTTTATCGCGGCGCTCATCCAGTTTGTCATCGTCATTTACGCGGCGGATGTGCTGGCCATCAAGGATCCCACCCGGACCAGTTATCTGCAGGCGGCCACGGCCATCGGCATTGGTCTGGGCTGCCTGCTCGCGGGCTTCCTGTCCGCCGGTAAAATTGAGACCGGGCTCATCCCGTTCGGTGCCATCGGCCTGACCTTCTGCGCCGCGCTGCTCAGCCGGGGCGGCCTGTCTTTTGGCGCGGCGGCGGCTAATCTCTCCGCGCTCGGTTTTTTCGGCGGGTTCTACATCGTGCCCATTTCCGTGCTGCTGCAGCACCGGCCCGCGCGCGATCAAAAAGGCGGGGTGCTGGCGGCGGCCAACCTCATTTCCTTCGTGGGCATCGCTCTGGCCTCGGCGGTCTTCGGCCTGCTCACCACCGTTTTGAAACTGTCGCCGCCGCACATCTTTCTGCTGGTGGCCGGGGCGACGCTGGCGGCGACGGTTTATCTGCTCATAATGATGCCCGACGCACTGCTGCGCCTGGTGCTGTGGTGCCTGACGCATTCGTGCTACCGCATCCGCGTGGTCGGGCGCGATCACATTCCCGAAAAAGGTGGCGCGCTGTTCGTCTGCAACCACGTTTCCTTCGCCGACGCGCTGCTGCTCCTCGCCGCGACCGACCGGCGGATCCGTTTTTTGATGTTCAAGGACCTCTACGAAAAACCATGGGTGCGGCCGTTCGCCAAAATTCTTCGCGCCATCCCGGTTTCGTCCGAGCAGCGGCCGCGCGAGTTGCTCCATGCCCTGCAAACCGCCAGCGACGCGATCCGCGCCGGCGAGGTCGTCTGCATCTTTGCCGAGGGGCAGATCACGCGCATCGGGCAGCTGCTGCCGTTCCGGCGCGGCTTGGAGCGCATCATGAAAAACGTTGACGCGCCGATCGTGCCGGTGGCGCTCGACGGCATGCTGGGCGGTCCGATGAGCTATCGGCGCGGGAAATTGGTGCATCTCATCACCGCGCGCTGTCCGCATCCTGTCACGGTGAGTTTCGGCCGCCCGCTGCCGCCGGCCACCGCGCCGTTCGCCGTGCGCGAGGCGGTGCAGGATTTGCAGGCGGCCGCGTGGTCGTGGCGACGGGCGCGGATGCAGCCGCTCCACCGCAACCTCATCCGCATGGCGCGCGAACATCCGCACCGGTTTGCCTTTGCTGATGCCGCCTCTGGGCGGATCAATTTCGGCACCGCGCTGGTGAAAACCATTTTCCTCGCGCGCCGCCTGAAAAATGCCTGGCGCGATCAAACCATGGTGGGGATTTATCTGCCGCCGAGCGTGCCGGGCGCGCTCGTGAATTACGCCGCCTTTCTTTGCGGCAAGGTGCCGGTGAACCTGAACTACACGCTGTCCGAAACCACGCTGGCCGGCTGCGTTCAGCAATGCGGCCTCCGGACCGTGGTCACCTCGCGGAGATTCCTGGCCAAGATCAAGCTGACGCCGCCGGGCAATCTCATCTTCCTCGAAGACTTGGCTGGAGTTCAAGCTTCAGCTTGCTCCGGGGACACTCTAAAGCGTGAACTTCAGCCCGGCGCTCCGACGTTTTTTGAAAAGCTCGCGGCCTGGCTGCTCGCCAAGCTCGCTCCGGCTGGTCTGCTGGAACAGATGCTGTCTTCCCATCCGAAATCCGAAATCCGAAATCCGAAATCGCTCGACGCTTTGGCCACGGTGATTTTTTCCAGCGGCAGCACCGGCGAGCCCAAAGGCGTGATGCTCTCGCAGTTCAATCTGCTCGCCAACATCGAGCAGTGCGCCGAGGTCGTACACCTCGACGAATCGCAGCGGTTGCTCGGCATTCTGCCTTTTTTCCATTCGTTCGGCTTCACGGTCACCCTCTGCCTCCCGGCGGTGCTGGGCACCGGCGTCGTGTTTTATCCGAACCCCCTCGACGCCAAAGGCGTCGGGGCCAGCGTGCGCGAGCACGAAGTCACGGTCATGCTCGCCACCGCTACGTTCCTGCAGATCTACCTCCGCGGCGTTCCGCCGGAGGATTTCGGCAGCCTGAGACTGATTGTGACCGGCGCGGAAAAATTGCCCGAGCGTCTGGCGGCCGCCTTCGAGGAGCGCTTCGGCATCCGCCCCTTCGAGGGCTACGGCTGCACCGAGTGCGCGCCGGTCGTGGCCTTGAACACCAGGGATTATCGCGCCGCCGGATTCTTCCAGGTCGGCGGCAAGCACGGCAAAATCGGCCAGCCGGTGCCCGGCATCTGTGTGCGCATCGCCGAGGCCGAAAATCCGTGGAGCGGAAAAATCCTGCCGCCGGGCGAACCCGGCATGTTGCTGCTGCGCGGACCCAATCTTATGCTGGGATATCTGAACCAGCCCGATAAAACGGCGGACGTGCTGCGTGATGGCTGGTATTGCACGGGCGACATCGCCACGCTCGACGAAGACGGATTCCTCGAAATCACCGGCCGCCTGAATCGCTTCAGCAAGATCGGAGGCGAGATGGTGCCGCACCTGAAAATCGAGGAAATACTGCAGGAGCTGGCCGGGGTCGCCGAAATCGCGTTCGTGGTCACGGGCGTCCCGGATGAAAAGAAGGGTGAACGACTGGTCGTCCTGCACCGGCTGCCGGAAGCCGGGCTGCCGGCCGTGCTGGAAAAATTGGCCGCGTGCGACGTGCCGAATTTATGGAAGCCCAAGGCCGATGCCTTTTACCGGGTGGAGAATTTCCCCCTGCTCGGCACCGGCAAGCTCGATCTGCGCGGTGTCAAGGAAACCGCCCAAAAATTTTCCGACCCCGACGGCCGCGGATGATCACCGAATTCGACTTCAACCCCGCTGGCAACTCCCCGGTGAGTACCCAAACTTTTCACCCGTGGTTTTCTTCCCTTTCCCTATTTGTCTACAAGGGGATGAACTCGGGTCGGATGCCGTTTTCGTCGCAGTGCAGAATCGCGACGCTGCGTTCCGCCCCGAACTTGGGTTTGCCCGCGTAGCCGGGATTGAAGAACAAAACTCCGTCCACGATCTCCGCCAATTTCTTGTGCGTGTGGCCGAAAACCACCGCGTCCGGCTGTTGCCGGGCGATGCCTTCGGCGACTTTTTCGGACAGGGCCCGCGGATTGACGATGTGATGTACGAGGAATTTTTTCTGCGCGAGCGTGACCAGTTCGGTGGTTTTGAACGGCAGCCCAATGTCCACGTTGCCGGCCACCGTGGTGACGGGCGCGATGAATTTCAACTCGATTTCGATCACCGGGTCGCCGATGTCGCCGGCGTGGAGGATGTGTTCCACGCCGTCAAAAATCCTTTCCACGCGCGGGTCGAGCCAGCCGTGCGTATCCGAGATGACTCCTATTTTCATTTTGAAAGTTTGAGGTTCGAGACCGCCGGTTTTTCCCGGGTGCCGGTTGCGGCCAGTTGCAGCCTTCAACCTGTCTACGGCAACTATTTCACGCCTGGGCTTCCTCCGGTTCGGCGGGGGCTTCGGCTTCGGATGCCGGCGCGCGGCCGCCGGCGGTCTTGTCGGCGGGCGATTCGGCGGCGAGTTTTTCCGAGGCGGCAAAGAGGGCGGTGAACAGGCCGCCGCTCAGAAGCGTGTTGCGAAAGAATTCCAGCGTGGTCGGATAACCGCCCGTGCCCCGGGTGAGCGCGATGATCCAACCGGCTAGGTTCCGGGAATATTCGGGATTGTGAAACGGATTGAACAGCCACGAGGCCGTGTTGGTGATCAGGTAAAAGAGGACCGCGCCGAGCAGGCCGCCGCCGACGAGCTTGAGCAATGATTTTTGCTGCTGGAAACGGCGGCCGAGAAAAATCAAGCTGGCGAGCGCGATATAATTAAACAACTGGTTTTCTAAATCCGGCAGGTCCCAGACGCGGATACCGTGCAGCGAATAATAGAGGTTCAAACCGAGGTCCGTCGCCAGCATCACCCCGAGCGGCAACGCCCAGGCCAGCGCTCCCCGAAAATAGACGCCCGCGCAAAAAGCAAACGCATACGCCGCGCTGAAATTCGGCGGCAGCAGGCCGGGAATCCGCGACCCCGCGAATACGGCGACAAAGATGAGAGGCAATAGCAGCTTGTATTTCACTTCAGGCAATCTAGCGCGGTCCGGCCGGTTTTCAAACTCCGAATCGATCTGGATTTTTTAAGTCAGGCCAGCGGCCCGGACGGCGTCCCGCCGAGCATGGACTGGATGGCGGCCATGAGTTTTTGCCGGTCTACCGGTTTGCGGAAGAAGGTCGGAATTCCGGCCGCCTGGGCGCGCGCCTTGTATTGCTCGGGATCCAGCGAAGAGACGATGATGACGGGAATCTTTTCCGCGTCACACATGCGGCGTGCCCAGTCAATGATCAGAAAGCCATCCCGCAACCCGCCTCCGAGGTTTCCGGAATCGGGCGGGAAATCCAGGTCAAGCAGGATCAGGTCCGGATGTTCCTTTCGCAAAATGCTGATGGCTTCCGCCCCGGTCTCCGCCAGCAGCACGGCATAGCCCTTGGCCCGCAGCATGAAGGTCATGGCGGTGAGGACGACCCGGTTATCGTCGATGACGAGGATTTTCTTGGCGCCGGGGGCGGGAGGTGGGGTTTCCATAAGTTGTGGTCGAATCCGTGACAGTCTGCCAATCGCGCCGGATAAGGCAACCCAGAGTTAAAGGCAAAGGATCGTCAGCTTTTTCGGGCCGTGTGCGCCGAGGACGAGGATGCGCTCGATATCGCCGGTCCGGCTCGGGCCGGTGATGAACGAAATCATGCTGGGAAAATCCGGCGCATATTTTGACTGCAACCGGGCGAAGGCCGCCGGCAGGTCGGCCACCAGCTGTTCGCGGCGCGCGATCACAACGTGATGCGGCGGCAGCACGGACAGGGCGCGCCCGCCGGCCCCGCGGCTGTTCACGACCACGCCGCCGGTCTGGGCGATGAGCGCGTCGCATTCGGTGATGCCCGCATCGCACTTTTCCATGGCTTGCACGTCGTAGCCGCGGTCGGTGAGCGTCACCGGCAAGCCGATGGCCTGGCAGGCGAAGTCGGTTAACTCGCCGCCGTGGCTGGCGATGCGGCGCCATTTTTCGGCGGCGCACAAACTAACGAGCGCCGCTCTTAATTCGTCGCGGCCGGCGAACAGTTGAAACTCCGCCTTCAAGTCGGCGGCGTTTCGGGCGAACATGGCAAACTGTTCCTCCACGCTCGCGCCCACGGATGGCAACCAATCGCGGGCGTGGCTGACGGGAGGTTCGGCGGCGGCCTGAACCAACGGGTCGCCGTGCGAGCCGGGCCGGGGAGCTTTCACCTTCAAAGCCTCGCGGATGCGGCCTAAAATTTTTTCCCGTTCGCTCATTTCCGATTCCTCCACCAGTCCTTAAACGATTCCTTGGGCATCGGCGGCAGGTCGCGCGTTTTGGTCCAGGCCTTGGCGGGATCCAGCGCGGAGCCTTTGACGGCTTTTTGCAAGGGCTGCGTGAGCCAGCCGAGCTTCTTGGCGAGCGACCAGAACTTGGGTTCGTTCGCCACGATGCTGAAAAGTTTATAGGCCAGCCGCTCGAAGAAGGCTGGTTCGCTGACGGAGGCATTGCGCCGGTTTTGCAGCAGGTGATGGTGCAGATCAATTTTCACCGGACATGCCTCCGTGCAGGCGCCGCAAAGCGACGAGGCGTTGGACAGGTGTTTCCAATCCTGCAAGCCGCGCAGGTGCGGCGTGATGACGGAACCGACCGGGCCGCTGTAAGTGGTGCCGTAGGTGTGGCCGCCGACGTTGCGGAAAATCGGGCAGACGTTCAGACACGCACCGCAGCGGATGCAGTGGAGCGCGTCGCGCTGTTCGGCGTCAGCCAGCAATTCTGTGCGCCGGTTGTCGAGCAGGACGACGTGCCAGGCCTCCGGGCCGTCGCATTCGCCGGGCTGGCGCGGGCCCGAATACATCGTGTTATAGCACGTCATCGGCTGGCCGGCGCCGGCCGTCGCGAGCATCGGCAGGAATAACGCCAGGTCGGCGAAGCGCGGTAGGATTTTTTCTATCCCGAGCAGCGTGATCATTGTCTTGGGCAGCGCGGCGGTGAGCCGGGCGTTGCCCTCGTTTTCCGTGATGGAAATCATCCCGGTCTCGGCGATGGCAAAGTTGGCGCCGGTGAAACCGACATCGGCGGTGAGGTATTTCTGACGCATCACCCGCCGGGCGACCATCGTGAGTTCTTCCGGACTGTCAGAGGGAGCGTCGCCCAGTTCCTTTTGGAACAAATCCTGGATCTCGCCGCGCGTCAGGTGCATCGAGGGGAAAACGATGTGATACGGCGGCTCGTGCCGTAGTTGCACGATGAATTCGCCGAGGTCTGATTCGACGACGGTAAAGCCCTCCTGCTCCAGCGCGTGGTTCAGATGGATTTCCTCGCTCGTCATTGCCTTGGATTTGATGATGGAGTGCGCCTTTTGGTCGCGCAGAATCTGGGCGATGATGGCGCACGCTTGTGCGCCGGTGCTGGCCCAATGGACCTTGGTGCCGCGCGCTTCGAGTTTGGCGACGAGCGCCTCGAGATGCGTGTCGAGGTGGTTGACCGCTTCCCATTTCGTTTCGGCCGCGGCTTGGCGCGCGAATTCCCAGCTTTGGAAGGCGGCCTTGCGTTTGTCGCGGACGACCTCGTAGCTGCGCAGCGCCGTGCGGATGACTTGGCGGTGTCGGAGGTCGCGCGTCTTCTCGCCGGCAAGCGTTTTGAATTGGGAAACGAAGCTGCTCATTGCTGGTTTAGCACTTCGGCCAGGTGGATGGTTTTGATCGGGCTGCCTTGGCGTGATAGCAAGCCCTGGATGTGCATGAGGCAACTGGAATCGTTTGAGATGATGTAATCCGCGCCGGTCTCGGCGGCGGCGGCGCATTTCACTTCGCCCATGGCAGTGGAGATCATCGGGAACTTTGCGGAAAAAGTCCCGCCGAAGCCGCAGCAGGATTCCTCCATCAATTCGACGAATTCCAGCCCGCGGACTTTGCCCAGCAAGGCCCGTGGCGCGGCTTTAATGCCGAGTTCGCGCAAACCGTGGCAGCCATCGTGGAAGGTGACCTTGTGCGGGAACTTCGCGCCGAGGTCGGTCACGCCAAGTTTGCTGACCAGAAAATCGGAAAATTCCCAGGTGCGGGCGGACACCTTTTTCGCGAGTTCTGCCTGCGGGGTATTGGCGAAGAGTTCGGGGTAAAAGTTTTTCAGCATGGCGCCGCAGGAACCCGAGCCGATGACGACCGCCTCGGCGTCCGCCAATTTCTCGAGCACCGGGCCGGCGATCGTGCGCGCCTCCTCCCAATAGCCGGAGTTAAACGGCGGCTGGCCGCAGCAGGCGATCGCCTCCGGACAGACCACCGAGTGGCCAAGCCGCTCGAGAATCTCCACCATGCTGATGCCGGCGCGGGGAAAAAGCGCGTCGATGAAACAGGGAATGAATAGTGTGATCGTCATGCGGTTGCGACGGAACATCTTTCCCTAGAATTGCCGTGGCGTCATTAAAAAAATCGGAGCGTGTCGGCGGCCAGTTTTGGCGTCCGACCGGATCGCCAGGCAATTTTCGGGTGCGGGCCGAAATTAATGCTCGCCAGCGCCGACAGAAATTTGTCTAATTTGGCCTGCTTCGAGTATGGATGAGCGCGCATTGGTTTGCCCTCACAACGGGATCTTAAGCTGTTCAGACCGTTCGGGTGCCGACAAAGCCGTTTAAGGCTCGAACAAACAATCACCTGAAACTTCCCATGAAAAAAATATCCCAACTGGTTCTGGTCGCCGCCGTTATGATTGCCCCGGGTATCCGCGCTCAGGCCCCGATGCTGTTGCGAGGTGGGGTTCAAAGGCTGGCGTACGCGAACGAGTCGTCGGGGAACCCCACGAATTCAGGAATCGTCACCGACGCCGACGGGAATCCGCTGTCGGGCGCGACGGTGGAGTTTTGGCGAGCGGGAGAAAATCCATTTCTGGCGAACGCTCTTGAATTGAAAAAGCAACTGATCACGGAAACCAATGGCGCGTTTGAATTTCAGGAGTTGGGCGCCGTTGGTTTTTTGGTGGCCCGGAAACCGGGGTTGGCGCCGGCCTGGAAACAGTTGGGCCAGTCATTCGGGATGATGCGGGTGATGGATGAAAAACTACAGCTGGTGCTGGCTCCGCCAGCCGGGCTGGCGGGCACAGTGGTGGACGAAGCGGGTAAACCGGTCGTCAATGCCGGGGTTTCGGTCGGCATGGCGGTCAGCGAAATCTCATCGGCGGTGCCGATGAGGACATTTAATTTCATCACGGGCAAGCCGGCGCGCGACTGTTTTGCGGCGCGGACGGATGCCGCCGGCCATTTTCGGATCGAGAATTTTCCGACCAACGCCGCGGCCACCCTGGTGGTTCAATTTTCCGGGAAGGCGCTTTCACAGTTGTCGCAGCCGTTTACCCGTCCGGGTTCGCTGCCTTGGCAGGCCGGACAGGAAGACATCAAACTGGTCCTGGAACCGGCCGGTGGCATTGAAGGAAAAATTGTGGTCGAGGGCGGCCGTCAGCCGCCACCTGGAGCGCAATTGACGTTGCAGCCCGGGGGGCCGGCATTCTTTGCGACCGGCGGGAACGAGCCGGTCCAATCCGGCCCGGACGGCACGTTCCGATTCAACGACGTGGCCGCCGGGGCCTACCATGTTCGCGCCGTCTTTGGCACCAACGGCGTTTCAGAATGGGTCGCGGAGCTGGCGCCGGTGACGGTTGAGGCCGGTCAGACCGCGCAGGGCGTGGTGGTAACTGCATCGCATGGCGGTTTGCTGGAGGTGGCGGTGTTGGGAAAGAACGACCTTAAGCCGCTTCCGCAAGTCATGGTCAACGCCTTCAGTAAGGATTTTCAAACGGCCGCCAATTCTGACAGTGACGGCATCGCCCGGCTGCGGCTGTTGCCGGGGGATTATCAGGTCATGGCATTCCGTCAATCCTTGCCGGGTGGTCAGACTTCCGCCAGCGTGGGAGCCGGCCAGACGAACCGTGTGGAACTCGAAATCGCCGCGCCCAAAAAAATCTCCGGCATCGTCCGCCAACTGGACGGCCGGCCGGCGGCGGGGTTGCCAGTGGTGATTGTCAGCGGATTCGGTCCCAATCTGGCCGATGCCAAAACCGATGCAGCTGGCCGGTTCAAAGTGGAGTTGAACCTCCCCGCCCAGTTCGGAGCCAACAATCTGGGCGTCTGCTTGTTGTTCCGGGACGCGGAACATAACCTGGTCGCGGCGCAGGATGTCAGCGACGAGGACACCGGCCCGCTCGACTTGAAACTGGCACCCGGGCTCACGCTCGTTGGACGAGTGGTATCCGATGGCCGGCCCGTCACGAACGCAACCGCCACGCTAATGTTCTGGACGGAAAACCGGGGGACCTGGCTTCCCGGGCTGGCGCGCACGAACACGCCGGGGCAGTTTGAAATTCCCGCGCTGCCGCCCGGCAGAAAATACGGCGTCATTGTCTCCGCGCCGGGATACGGACAAAAACAAATATCCGATGTGGGTGCCTCCGCCGAGGCCATTCGTCAGCAACTGGATCCGGTGGAACTCAATCCCGCCAGGCTTAAACTGGCCGGTCAGGTGCTCGACGAGGGAGACAAGCCGGTCGCGGGCGTTTATGTGAATCTTTCGGGCGAAGGCCAGCCCTCTGCGAATACGAAGACGGATCGCGAAGGTCGGTTCCTGTTCGGGCAGGTCTGTGAAGGGCAGGCGCAACTCTCGGCCAACGGTCAGGGATCATTCGGCAATATTTCCGCCGAAGGTGGGGATACGAATGTAGTGCTGCGGCTTGGACAAAACTACAATGGTTCCCCGGGAGCCACGCTGCATAAATTGAAAGGGACGGTGGCTGACCCCGCCGGTCGGCCCGTTGCCGGCGCGCAGGTGGCGGTGTTTCCTGCCAATGGCTCGCGCAATTGGGTCAGAACCGCAACCAACGGCTCGTTCAGCCTCACTTGGTCGCTTCAGCCGTGGCAACTCCAGCAGGAGGGTGCACAGCTGGTGGTCCGGGATCTGGCGCGCAATCTGGCCGCGACCGAAGATTTGTCCGAGGATATAACGAACCTCGATGCGGTATTGAAACCGGCCCTGTCGATCAGCGGGTTGGTCAAAAGCGGCGACGGTTCGCCGCTCGCTGGCGCACAGCTCAACTTGATGATCAAGGCGGGAAACAGCTACCAGTCGGTGGATGACCAGATGTTTTTCGCCGACGCCCAAGGCCGCTTCGAATTCAAATGCCTGCCGCCGGCGGCGGAATACTTTGTCAATGCCACTGCCAAAGGACATGGTAGCCTGCAGCAACAAGTTAAGAGTGATGCGGAAACGAACCGGCTCGAACTTTCACCGTTTATCCTCAAGGTCGCCGACCAAGGATTAGCCGGGCAGGTGCTGGACGAGGATGACAAGCCGGTTTCCGGGGTGAATGTTTCGTTCAATGGCAACGGACAGCCGAACGGCAATATGATCACCGATAGCAAGGGCCGGTTTCACTTTCAGGTATGCGAAGGACAGGTGCAACTCTCGGCGAATGGGCAGAATTTATTCGGCAGTAATACCGCTGATGCCGGCGATACGAATGTGGTCCTACGGCTTGGACAAAACTACAATAATTCACCTGGGACCAAGCTCTACAAATTGAAAGGCACCGTTTCGGATTCCGCCGGCCTGCCGGTGATTGGCGCAAGGGTGGCGGTTTTTCCCTCCAACGGATCGCGTCACTGGGTCAGAACCGGAACCAACGGCGCGTTTAACCTCACTTGGTCGCTTCAACCGTGGCAGCTCCAGCAGGGTGGCGGCGGGCGGTTGGTGGTTAGGGACCCGGCGCGCAACCTGGCTGCGACCGAAGATTTGTCCGAGGATATATCGAACCTAGATGTGGTATTGAAACCAGCGTTGAGCCTGAGCGGGTTGGTGAAAAACAGCGATGGTTCGCCGCTCGCCGGGGCCCAGGTTTACGTGCAGTTCAAAGCGGGCAACAGTTACGAACAGTTGGACGAACAATCCCCAATGACGGACGCCCAAGGCCGCTATGAAAACAAGTGCCTGCCGCCCGAGGCGGAATATCTGGTGTATGTCACTGCCAAAGGTCATGGAAGCAGGCAGCAGCCGATCCAAAGCGATCCTGAAAATTCCCGCATGGAAATCCCGCCGTTTGTCCTCAAGCCCGCCGACCGGATGCTGGCCGGGCAGGGTTTGGACGAGGATGACAAGCCGGTTTCCGGGGCGAATGTTTCGTTGAATGGCAACGGACAGCCGAACGGCAACATGGTCACCGATAGCAAGGGCCGGTTTCACTTTCAGGTTTGCGAAGGACAGGTGCAAATTTCGGCGAATGGCCGGAATACCTACGGAAATATCACCGCTGAAGGGGGCGACACGAATGTCGTTTTGCAGCTTGGTCAACAATACAATGGCGGCCCTGGTACAAAAATCCATCGACTGAGAGGCACGGTTGCGGACCCCGACGGCCAGCCGGTCATCGGTGCGCGGGTGGCGGTGTTTCCGTCCAGCGGTCCGAATAATTGGAAGAAAACCACGGTCAATGGCGCGTTCAGTCTCACTTGGACGCTACAGTCGTGGCAGCTCCAGCAGGGGCAGGGTAGCAGTGCGATGCTCGTCGCCCGCGACATCGCCCATAATCTGGCCGCGACTGAAGCTTTGCCTGAAGGGACAACCAATCTTGACATCATGGTGAAACCGGGTTTGACCTTGGCGGGCCGCGTGGAAGACGCCGATGGAACGGCGCTTCCCAACGCACAAATCATTATGTTTATCAAAACGGGCAACAGCTATGGCCAGATGGAAGAGCAGATGATTGTCACCGACGCTCGCGGCTACTACGAAGTCAAGGGTTTGCCGCAGGGCGCACAATATTTGGCGTCCGTCTCCGCCCCGGGCCACGGCGGCAAACAGCAACCGGTTCAAAATTTTTCCGACACCAACCGCTTGGAGCTGCCGCCATTTGTGCTTAAACCGGCCGACCAGGTTTTGGCCGGGCAGGTGAAGGATGTGAATGACCGACCACTTGCCGGCGTGAACGTGTCGTTAAATGGCAACGGCCAGCCGAACGGCAACATGATGACTGACAGCAAGGGTCGTTTTCATTTTCAAGTTTGCGATGGACAGGTGCAACTCTTCGCTAGTTCCCAGGCCGGTTTCGCCCAGGGCACCGCTTCGGCGGGCGACACTAATGTGGTGCTGACTTTGCGGGTCCAGCCGGGCGGCGTCCGTCCGGCACCGCGCCATGGAACGCTCAAAGGCAAACCGCTTTCCGATCTGACCACGGTCAATCTCGCCAGCGCCGACGCGCCCGCCGGGCAGCCGGTGCTGCTCTGCCTGTTTGACGTTGGTCAGAGTCTGTCGCGCCGGGTCATCCATCAGGTGGATCGTCAGGCGGCGGCGCTTCGAAATAAAAATGTTGCGGTGGTTGGCATCCAGGCGGTGGTCACCAGCGATGACACCTTCAACGAGTGGAAAAGCAACAGTCTGGTTTCATTTCCCATCGGGCGGGTAGCGGTCCAATCCGATAAGTCAAAATGGGCCTCATCCGTGCCGACGTTGCCATGGCTGATTCTGGCGGATGCCGGTCACCGGGTGATCGCGGAGGGATTTGTGATCGAAGATCTGGACGCCGAAGTCGGCAAACTGGCGAAGTAATTGTGTCAGGCAAACCGGGTGTTTGGGCAGGGACCATTTTCTCGTCACTGAATTTGCCGCCCAAATTGCGCTGGTGATCGCCGAATCCGATCCGGTGCCAGCCCGGCTTCGCCAATGGTCAATCCAGATGAACCATTTTACAAACTCAAAGTCTCGCACGGCACATCCTGTGCGGCGACTTGCAGCCGGACATGATTGGCCCCGATGTGGTGGAGCTGCTCGGCCATGACGTGTTGCGCAAGTTCGGGCTTGTTGCATTCGCGGCTCAAGTGCGCGAGGTAAAGCTGCTTCAACCCGGCGGACATGATCTGCGCGGCGGTTTCGGCGGCGGTGGCGTTGGAGATGTGGCCGTGGCGCCCGAGGATGCGCTGTTTCAGCGCCCATGATCGGCGCGGGCAATCCTGTAGCATCTTCACATCGTGGTTGGATTCGAGGACGAGGACGTTCGCGGCGCGGATGCGGTCGAGTACGAGCTTGGTGACGTGGCCGAGGTCGGTGGCAAAGCCGATGTTGCCGGCAGCGGTGCGGAGAATAAAACCCACCGGATCTTGCGCATCGTGCGGAATGGAAAAGGTTTCAACGGCGACATCGCCGATCTCAAAGCCCGAGCCGGTGTCGAACAAGCGCCAGTCGATTTTTGCCCTCAAATGTGCCGTGCCGTCAAGACCGGCGAGCGCGGCCGTTTTTTTACTTTCCCATTTGGTCTTGAACGCCCAGACGGTGCCGTCCTGGGTGCCGCGGTTGCAATAGACGGGGATGTGAAACTTGTCGGCCAAGCCTAGCAGGCCGCTGATATGGTCGCTATGCTCATGGGTGATTAAAATGGCGGTAAGATTTTCCGGCGTGCGTCCGAGGGCGGCGAGTCGCTTGCGGATTTGCAGCGGCGAAAATCCGGCATCCACCAGGATGCGGGATTCGTCGGTCTCGACGTAGGCGCAATTGCCGGACGAGCCGCTGCCGAGGATGGTAAAATGGACGGACACGTAGGGACGTTACTGGTGGGAAAGTGGCCGGGCAACCGTTTTTGGAACAATTGACTTTGTCCCCATCTGAAGTAGATTTTTTTGACCTGCACCATTAGTCATTGGAACGCAAAGTGCTGTTGGTGATTAAGGCCGGCGTTAGCCAACAAAATTCAGAAGAAAAATGTTTGATTTGCATCGTCAGTTGACGCGGTTGGTTATTGCGCTGGCATTGCTGGTTAGCGGAGCGTGTCCACTTTATGGCGCAGGTTGGAGGAGCCTGGCTGGTCATGTTCCGAAAATTGTTTCGAGCTTGACGCCATCTGGCCGGCTACCGGCGACGAACGAGCTTCACCTGGCCTTTGGCCTATCCTTGAGAAATGCGGATGATTTGAACCGGTTGCTAGAGGAGATTTACAATCCGGCCAGCCCGAATTTCCATCATTACCTGACGCCGATGGAATTTACCGCCCGGTTCGGCCCGACGGCGGCGGATTACGCGGCGGTGCAGGAATTCGCCCGGACGAACGGCTTGCGAATCACCGGCACCCATTCCGGCCGCCAAGTACTGGATGTGAGCGCGACGGCCGGGAACATTGAGCGGACGTTTCACCTGAAGCTGGTGACCTATCGCCATCCCCGGGAGGCGAGGGATTTTTATGCGCCGGATGCGGAGCCGACGGCGGATTTCCCGGCGGCGGTACTACAGGTGAACGGGCTGAATAATTATTCCATTCCCCAGCCGAAAAATATATTCAAACCGGCATCAGCGAACATTGTGTCCAGGAATGGTTCCGGCGCGGGCGGAGCATACATTGGCTACGATTTCCGGAACGCTTACGTGCCCGGGACGACGCTGACCGGTGCGGGGCAGAGCGTGGCGCTCTTGCAATTTGACGGTTATGCGTACAACGACATTGTGGCCTATGCGAATACTGCGGGGCTGGCGATGGTCTCGCTCACCAATGTGGCGGTGAACGGCGGCGTCCCCGTGCCGGGCAGCGGCAACGTTGAGGTGTGCCTTGACATCGAAATGGTCATGTCCATGGCGCCGGGCATTTCACGGATCATCGTTTATGAAGGTCCGAACGGCGGCACGCCCTGGTCAACCATCCTGCAGCAGATCGCCGATGAAAATCTTGCGCGGCAAGTGAGTTGTTCGTGGGGCGCGACGTCGCCGGGTTCGCCGGATCTCGTATCCGAGGGAATATTCAAACAAATGTCGGCCCAGGGACAATCGTTCTTCAACGCTACCGGCGACAGCGATGCGTTTGTCGGCGGCATTCCGTTTCCGTCGGAAAGCACCAACATCACGCAGGTCGGGGGGACCACGCTGACGATGACCACCGGCGGCGGGGCCTACACTTCGGAGACCGTCTGGAACTGGAACAACAGCGGTCAGGCCGGGGTCGGTTCGAGCGGTGGCATCAGCGCGAACTTTGCGATTCCGTCGTGGCAACTGGGCCTCAGCATGGCGGCCAATCAGGGTTCCACCACGATGCGCAATTCCCCGGACGTGGCGCTCACGGCCGACAATGTTTATGTGGTTTCCGGCGGCAGCGGGGTGGGATCCGGCGGTCATGGCGGCACGAGCTGCGCTGCGCCGCTGTGGGCGGGTTTTATGGCGCTCGTGAACCAGCAGGCGGCAGCCAACGGCAAACCGCCCATTGGTTTTGTTAATCCGGCGATTTACGAGCTGGCGAACCAATCCATTTATACCTCCGTTTTTCATGACACCACCACCGGAGACAACACGTGGCCATCCAGCCCGAATGCTTTTTATGGCGGGGCCGGCTATGATTTATGTACCGGCTTGGGCACGCCGAATGGTACCAACTTGATCAACGCCCTGGTCAGCCCCGATCCCTTCCTGGTGACGGCCAACTTTGGTTTCAATGCCAGCGGGAAGGCCGGCGGGCCGTTCAACGTCAGTTCGAAAACTTTTTTTCTAACCAACACCGGTGTCTCGCCGCTAACTTGGTCAGTCATCAACACTTCCTTGTGGTTGAATGTTTCGTCCGCCGGCGGCACGCTGGCCGCCGGGGCTGGCACGGTCGCAACGGTCAATTTAAATGCTTCCGCCGGCAATCTCGTGGCGGGGATGTATTCGGCGAGCCTCTGGTTTTCGAATGTCACCGCCAACATCGGCCACGTGCGGAACTTCACGTTGCAAGCCACCGACCCGCTGGTATTGCTGACGACCAATGGATTTATTGCGTACGGGGCGGTGGGGGGGCCGTTCTATCCCGCATCGCAAATCATCACGTTCACGAATCTGGGCCAGGTCGCCGTTCCGTGGAGCTTGATCAATACTTCGGCCTGGCTGGATGTTTCCGCCACGAGCGGCACGGTGCTCGGTAATGGCGCAGCCAGCGTCACGGCCTCTCTCGACCCCAGCACAGCCGGTCTGACCGGGGGGACTTATGCCACCAGCCTAGTGGTATCCAATCCGGCCTCGCACGCCACTTTGACGGTTCCTTTCCGCCTGCTTCCCGGCCAGTCGCTCGTGCAGAATGGCGGATTTGAGACGGGCAGTTTCAGCAGTTGGACGGAATCTGGCAACACCGCCTATACCAGTGTCAGCAGCGGTAATGCGACCTATGTCCACTCAGGCACCTTTGCCGCCCGATTGGGGCCATCGGGTTCCCTGGGTTACATTACCCAGAATCTGCCAACCTTGGCTGGGCAGATGTATCTGCTTTCATTCTGGCTGGCCAATCCAGTGAATGGCACGACGGAACAGTTCCAAGCGAGCTGGAATGGGACCACCGTCACCAACCTCCTTAATCCGGGAGTTCTGGCTTGGAACAACTACAGTGTTCGGGTCACCGCTACCAGCGCCAGCACGGCGCTACAGTTTGGTTTTCGCAACGACCCGGATTATTTTGGCCTCGACGACATCAGCGTGATCCCGATTTCAGTGCCGTTAATTTCGAATGCGCCGACCAACCTTTCTGTCCTTACCGGCAACAACGCGGTTTTCAGCGCTACCGCCAAGGGGGCTGGGCCGCTTATTTATCAGTGGCGCAAAAACGGGACGAACATTGCCAACGGCATCGGCATTTTCGGTGCGACCTCCAATGTGCTCACGCTGACATCGGTCAGTGCCGGCAGCGCTGGCAATTACACGCTGCTGGTGACCAATGCCTACGGGTCGGTCACGAGCAGCATCGCGGCGTTGACGGTGTTGTCGCTGCCAGCCATTACCGCCTCCACTGTTACCAACCGGCTGGCCGAGTGTGGCAAGAATACGAACGTATTCAACATCACCGCCACCGGGGCAGCCCCGCTGGGCATCCAATGGAGTCTGGACAACGCGCCGGTTCCCGGTGCCACCAACACCAGCTTGACGCTGACGAATCTGCATCTGCCGAATCACGCCATCACGGTCATTGTCACCAATCCTTACGGCAGCGCGACCAATAACGCTATCGTGACCGTCCTGGACACGCAGCCGCCGGTCCTCACCCTCAACGGCGGCAATCCGATTTACGTCGAGCTGGGCGGCGCCTTCACCGACCCCGGCGCGACGGCCAGCGATGTTTGCGCCGGCGCGGTTCCCATCGTGGTCAGCGGTTCGTTAAACCTAGGCGCCGTCGGCACCAATATGCTCGTTTACCGGGTTGACGACGCCAACGGCAATACGAATTTCGCCACGCGCACTGTCATCGTACGTGATACCACGCCGCCGACCATTTCATGGAGCTACACGAATCTGGTGGCTGCGGCGGATGCCAACTGCAGCCTGCCGATGCCGGATGTGACGGGAACCAACTTTATTCAAGCCACGGATTTGTCCGGGCCGCTGACCCTTTCGCAGAATCCCACTAACAACTCTGTCCTGCCCATCGGCACCAACGTGGTTGTCCTGACCGTGGCCGACGCGTTTGGCAATTCCGCCTATTCAACCAATACCGTTGTCGTTCAGGACCAGACCCCACCGTTGATCGTGAGCCAACCGCAAAGCCAGACGAATCTCCTGGGCACGACGGCGGATTTCAGCGTGGCCGTGACGGCCTGCACGCCGGTGTCGTTCCAGTGGTATTCCAACAACGCCGCGCTGCCCGCCCAGATCAAAAGCACACTCACCTTGTCCGCCGTTGCCCCGGCGGCGGGGGCGGAAAATTATTATGTCATCGTCACCGCGGCCGGCGGTTCCAGCACCAGCACCGTGGTGAGCCTGACGGTGAATGTTCCGTTGCCGGTTATCAACGCCGCCGCCGCCAATCCCGATGGCAGCTTTACCCTCCAATTGGCCGGACTACCCGGCTATCCTTACATTTTGGAAGGGACCACGAACCTGTTCACGCCGGGAAGCTGGCTGCCCCTCGCCACGAACACGCTTGGCCAGAACGGCCTCTGGCAGTTTACGGACACGTCCGCGACCAACTTCCCCCAGCAATTCTACCGGTTGGAGCTGTCGCCCTGATCCGGCGGGCTTGCCCGGAATGCCGAAAAAATGCAAGCTGGCTGCGTGGACGAATTCCTTCAGCGCGTCGAAAGCGAAATCGAGAACCGCCGGCTGCTGGCGCGTGGGCAAAAAATCCTCGTCGCCGTTTCCGGTGGTGCGGATTCGATGGCATTACTGCGCGCGCTTCAGGGGCTGGCGAATAAAAACCGCTGGAAACTCTTCGTCGCCCATTTCAACCACCAGCTGCGCGGCCGGGACAGCGCGGCCGATGAAAAGCTTGCGGGGCGGACTGCGGAAAAACTGCGGCTGAAGTGCTTTCACGGCCGTGCGGATGTCAAAGCCATGGCGGCGCGGTCCGGGATCTCCGTTGAAATGGCCGCGCGGAAGCTACGCCATGATTTTCTTGCCCGCGTGGCGCGGGAAAACAAAATACCGGTCGTTGCGCTGGCGCACCACGCCGATGACCAGGTGGAACTGTTCTTTTTGCGGTTGCTGCGCGGCGCGGGCGGCGAAGGCCTCGCGGGAATGAAATGGCGGTCCCGTTCGCCCGCCGACAAGAAGATCTTCCTCGTGCGCCCGCTCCTCGGTATGTCCAAGGCGGAAATCCTGGCGTTCGTGCGGGCAAACCAGCTTGGGTACCGCGAGGATGCGACGAATGCTTCGAATGATTTTCTCCGCAACCGGATTCGCAACGAACTGCTGCCCCAGCTGCAAAAAAACTATCAGCCCGGTCTGATGAAGACGGTTTTGCGGTTGATGGAAATCACCGGCGCGGAGTCGGAGTTTGCCGGTGACGCGGCGCGGGCGTGGCGGGCGCGGCGCCAATCTGATTTTGACCAGCTGCCCGTCGCGGTTCAGCGAAGAGTTCTGTTGCAGCAACTGACCGCCGCCGGCGTCGGTCTGGATTTTGAATTGGTGGAGCAACTTCGGTCAGTCCCGGGCAAATTTGTGAGCGTTAGTGCTGATCTGGCGCTCGCGCGCGACTTGGCCGGGAGGCTCCAGCGGCAACCGCATTGGAAAAATAAATTCAATGCGGACGAACGGACATTGGCCGGCCGGACAGGGGACGCGGAGTTTGGCGGACGGAAATTTCAGTGGCAAAGCGAGGTGCGGAAAATTTTCCGGCGACCGGGAAAGCGGGCTGGCGCCGAGTTTTTTGATGCGGATAAAATCGGCAAAAAAATGATTTTGCGCCATTGGCGGGCCGGGGACCGATTTCAGCCGATTGGTTTGGCCTCGCCGGTGAAGCTGCAGGATTTGTTTGTGAACGCCAAAATTCCTGCCCCGCGCCGGCGCGATCTGGTTTTGGCGGCCACCGCGTCCGGCGAGATTTTCTGGGTGGAGGGTCTGCGGATCGGCGAAAATTTCAAGCTGACCCCGGCCACAACACGGATGCTTGCCTGGAACTGGTCGAAATTGCCCGCTTAATTCGCTTTACAGCCGGAGCATGGACAAATATGCTCTCCCACTCATTTATATATGGAAGCGAAGACAAAAACGATTGAAACATTCAAGACGCACGCCAAGGACACCGGTTCCGCCGACGTGCAAATCGCGCTGCTCACGCAGCGGATCAACCATTTGACCGAGCATTTGCAGACGGCCAAGAAGGATCACAGTTCCCGCCGCGGCCTGCTGCTGATGGTCGGCCAGCGCCGGCGCCTGCTGGACTACCTGCAGAATACGGACGTGAGCCGCTATCAGGCGGTCACCAAGAAACTCAAGCTGCGCAAGTGATTTAATTTGCGGTCGGTGCGGCTTTTTTTTTCACTTCAAGCCCGCCTTCCGTTCCTGGAATCTGGTTGTCCACGCGAACGCCCCGATTCCACCACCAAACACCTCGCGTAGAAAAATCGCCGCTTTCGGGAAATTTCATTCAGCTCCGAATGCGTTCGGGGTTCACTGAAGTTCCTCTGGGGGCGGCGGCCAGAAAGTAAGTTATGTCAGAAAAAATTACCGCCGCCGTTGGCGACAAACAGATCATCATCGAATCCGGCAGATTGGCCAAGCAGGCTGACGGCGCCGTGACCGTCCAGATGGGTGAAACCATCGTCATCGTGGCCGCCGTGGCCGCGACCAAGGCCAAGGAAGGTCAGGATTTTTTTCCGCTTACCGTGGACTACCGTGAAAAGGCGGCCGCGGCCGGAAAATTCCCCGGCGGCTACTTCAAACGCGAAGGCCGGCCGACGGAAAAGGAAATCCTCACCTGCCGCCTCACCGACCGCCCGATCCGCCCGCTCTTTCCGAAGGGCTGGTATAACGAAGTCCAGGTCCAGACCGTGCTTCTAAGCGCGGATGGCGAGAACGATTCCGATATTTTGAGCATCGTCGGCGCTAGCGCGGCGCTGATGGTCAGCGACATTCCGTGGGCTGGGCCGCTCGGCGCCGTGCGCGTCGGCCGGGTCGGCGGCAAATTTGTCGCCAATCCGACCCATGCCGAACAGGCCGAGAGCGATCTCGACCTCGTTTATGTCGGCAACGAAAAAGACATCGTCATGTACGAAGGCGCGGCCAAGGAAATTTCCGAGGCCGACTTCAGCGCTGCGTTGAAATACGCGCAGGAAGCCATTCAGCCGCTCATTGCCGCCCAGAAGGAACTGGTTGCAAAAGTCGGCAAGAAGAAGCGCGAAATCACCCTAAAGATTGTTCCCGACGAAATCCTCGCCGATGCAAAACAGCTAGCCGGCGATCGTTTTGTGCCCGCGCTGCTCCTGCCCGGCAAACTCAATCGCGAAGCCGCATGCAACGCCATCAAGAATGAAGTCGGCGAAAAGCTCGTCGCCAAATACGGTGCGGAGAAAGTCACGCCGTTCGTCATCAACGACGCCTTTTATTACATCCAGAAGGAAGCCGTTCGCAAATTGATCCTCGAAAGCGGCAAGCGTCTCGACGGCCGTAATTTTGAACAGGTTCGTCCAATCTCCAGCGAAGTGAGCATTCTGCCCCGCGCCCACGGTTCGGCGCTGTTCGCGCGCGGCGAAACCCAGGCGGTTTCGCTCGTCACGCTTGGCACCGGCGACGACACGCAGGAATTTGATTCCTACACCGGCGGCGGCACCGAGAAGAAATTCATCCTGCATTACAACTTCCCGAATTTCTCCGTCGGCGAAACCGGCCGCATCAGCGGTCCCGGTCGCCGCGAAATCGGCCACGGCGCGCTCGCCGAACGCTCGATTGAATCCATGATTCCCTCGGAGAATTATCCCTACACCATCCGTGTCACCAGCGAGATCATGGAATCCAACGGTTCCACCTCTATGGCGTCGGTCTGCGGCGGCACCCTGGCGCTGCTTGACGCCGGCGTACCGATGATCCGTCCGGTGGCTGGAATCAGCGTGGGCATTTGCACCGAATATAGCGGCGCCAGCATTTCCAAATACCAGCTCCTCACCGACATCATCGGCTGGGAAGACGCGTATTGCGACATGGACTGCAAAATCGCCGGCACGGAAAAGGGCATCACCGGCTTCCAACTTGACTTGAAGTTGAAGGGCCTGCCGCATGCCATCATGGACATCGCAGTGGAAAAAGCGCGCATTGCCCGCCTCGCGATTCTCGCCGAAATGGCCAAAACCATTGCCGAGCCGCGCAAGGACATCAGCAAATACGCGCCGCGCATCACCACCCTCAAGGTCAACCCGGAGAAGATCGGCGCGATCATCGGACCCGGCGGCAAGAACATCAAGCGCCTTGTCGAGGAATCCGGCTGCGAAATCGACATCGAAGACGATGGCACGGTCAACATTTTCTCCGTCTCGGCGGAGGGTATGAAGATTGCCGTGGACTCCATCACCGGCATGACGGCGGAAGCCGAAATCGGCAGGATTTACCGCGGCAAAGTTGTGACCGTGAAGGAATTCGGCGCGTTCGTCGAGTTCCTGCCGGGCAAGGACGGCTTGGTGCACATCAGCGAACTGGCGAACTTCCGCGTGAAGAACACGGAAGACATCGTGAAGGTCGGCGATGACATCACGGTAAAATGCCTGGGCGTGGATGAAAAAGGCCGCGTGCGCCTCTCGCGCAAAGCCGCAATGGAAGACCGCGATAAGGAAGCCGCAGCGGCTCCGGTGGCGGCTTGATCCCGAAACAATTCAAAGCGCGGAGGGCGAAAGCCGTCCGCGCTATTTTTTGTTTCCAGCGCCGTAGGCGCGATATCTTTGTAGAATTGTATTCATAATCAACCGCTCCGTCAGGAGCGGCATAACGAAGATGTCGCTCCTGACGGAGCTGGAAAATCATTTTGGCTTTGGTTCTACATAGATTTCACCCCTGACGGGGCTTGGGATGTCCAGTCCGGCCACGACGGCGCGCACGGAGTGAAGCGCCCTACCATTCGCGCCAGCGTTTTGGACTGCGGTAGCCAGCTGCCGCTTTTTTCCACCCGGGAACAGGTCGATTCTGGTTCCCTGCCGAATGATTGCGGTGCGGAACCGCGTCGAGGCGGTTGGCCGGGCGGGATTTGGCGCGGTCGGTGGCGCTTGTGTTTTACTTAAGCTGAAGATAACAAGTTTGACTCGCTTGCGCGCCGAAAGTAAAGTTGAAGCGATGCTGGCTGCTGAATCCAAAGTGGAAAATTCCCATCTTGAAAACGCTTCAGACCCCGCCCGTTCCTGGAAAAAGATTGTGGAACCGGTGGAGCCGTTTCTTCGTGCGGTGACGCAGCGGCTGACCCGGCAGGCACAGGATTTTGATCCACAGATCGTTCCCTACGCCGAACATGCGCTGAACACCGGCGGCAAGCATCTGCGCCCGACGCTGGTGGCGCTGGCGGCGGGCTGCTTTGGCAAGCCGGCTGAACCCCACGTCACCACGGCGGTCATCATCGAGATGATCCATCTCGCCACGCTCGTCCACGATGACGTGATGGACGAGGCGCAAATCCGGCGCGGCGGTCCGACGGTGGCAGCGAAATGGGGCAATGAAATCGCCGTGCTCTTCGGCGACTGCCTGTTTGCACAGGCGCTGAAGCTGGCCTCGGATTTTCCGACGACGGAGATATGCCGCGCGGTGTCGCTAGCGACGAACACGGTCTGTTCCGGCGAAATTTTGCAGACCCAGCAGCGGCGGAACTTCGCGGCGGCGCGGCGCGATTATTTTCGCGTCATCGAAATGAAGACCGGCGAGCTGTTCACACTGTCGTGCGACCTCGCGGCATTATTGAGCGGGGCCAAACCGGAGCAGCGCGCAGCGTTGCGCGGGTTCGGTGCGGCGGTGGGTACGGCGTATCAGATTTATGACGACTGCGTGGATCTCTTCGGCACGGAAGCCGAGGCGGGCAAGTCGCTAGGCACGGATTTGGCCAAGGGCAAGTTGACCTGGCCGGTCCTGCTGGCCTGGGAACGGGCAGGCGTGGCGGAACGCGCGGCGCTGGAAAATTTAATCGTGAAGTGGCAGCCGGGAAATTTTGGGGAGGTCAAGGCCTTGCTGGTGAAGCATGAAACCTTCCTGCCGTCCATGGGCGAGATTGATCGTTGCCTAGAACTGGCGCGGCGATCGTTACGTGTTTTGCCAGCTTCGGCCGGGCAGACTGGGCTGCTGGAATTGACTGATTTTATCGCGCAACAAACGGCGGCTTTGGCGGTTCAATGATTATGACTGAAATTTGCCCTTTTTGGGGTGTTTCAACTTCCGCCAATGTTGACGGGCAAAACGTGGTAATCGCCAGTAAAGACAATATAAACTGCCACTTTATCACTTCGCTCGTGTTACCTTGCCTGTCTTTGTGTTGACCTGCTAAAGTGCTTACAAAATGCAATCAATCGCCATTGTCTGAACCTGTATGAACCACCAAAAGCGGATTTAAGACGGGCAGGGGACGGGTAGATAGAAAGCCGACGCGGGCGGATTCAAAGCGGCTGTAATAGAGGCTGGCGCATGGCAGCGGGCATCGTGGTCAGGCAGGTGGTCGGCAAAGAATCCTGCCGGCGGCGATCTTCAACCGGCATCGTGACGAGCAATCTTGTCAGGGAAGGCGGACAAGGAATCCCCTTATATTTTCCAGACCCGTCCCCACGGGGTGCCGGG
>CAIQEI010000013.1 GCA_903870815.1 uncultured Verrucomicrobia subdivision 3 bacterium | reverse complement strand
GCCAGATTCGGCTGGCCACCAATCGAATTCGTCAGCCATTCGCCCACCAGGCTTGGCCCGGGGATGATGCTCAAGATGGCCGGCGCACTCGTCGCCGAGCCGTAGAGGTTGGTCACCACCACTTGGTACGACCCCGCCAGACCGGCCGTCGCACTGGCGATACTCAAGGTGGTGCTCGTGGCGCCGGATACCCCGCCGCCATTCCCAACGGGAACTCCGTTGGTGAGCCATTGGTAGCCAAATGGCGCCGTGCCAACCACTCCCGAACTGAAGGTCACCGGGCTGCCGGCAGCCACCGATAGCGAGGACGGGACATTCGTGAAGATGGGCGGCAACGTCGGCGACAGCAACAGTTGGAAACCATTGATCGCCGCATTGACTTCATTTGTCAGGACGCCGGCGGTGACCTGCAGTGTGCCATTGGTCAAGACACCGGTGAACACCTGATAGGCCACACCGGGACCGGCGGAAATCCTCCGCGATGCACCCGTGGTAACCAGCGTGTTGGTGACATTTCCACCCGAGGCCCCGGACAAGGTCAGCGAGGCGCCCTCACCAACAACGTCCTCGGCCGCATAAACCACCAGGGCAAACGGTGAACTGATGTAGGGGGTCAAGCCGGTGATTTGAAACGAAGCCGCATTACCGGTTTGACCAAAAACGAAATCCGCCATCAAGGGCGTCGTGGCTGCATCCATGGGGCTGCCACCAGTGTTGGCGGTAATACTAACCCCACCAGCAATCGTATACCCTATCCCAGACACAAGGTTGCTGGCAGAATTTACGATGGTGTTTTGGGTGAGGAAGAGCGGGTTCCAGACATCCCCGGATGCGCCCAATACCGCGCCGCCGGTTTGGGGCGTCTGGCCAGTCAGCCCCTCATCGCCATTGATCAACTGGGTCGCCGGCAACACGGACAGGGTGGCCGGCGGGGTGCTGGTGACGGAGCCGTAGGCATTGGTGACGATCACCACATAATAAGAGGCGGAGTTGGAGTCCACTCCGGGAATACTCAAGCTGCTACTGGTGGCACCCGGGATGTTCGTAAATCCGCCGAGGGCACTGTTGGTGGCCTCCCATTGGTAGCCGAGTGGCGCAAGGCCATTCGCGCCCACATTAAACGTGGCCGTGCCGCCGGTAAGGACGGTTTGCGAGGCCGGTTCGTTGGTGATGTTCGGAGTGAGCAACACCGTCAGATTTGCCGCCGGGGTGCTGGTGACGGAGAAACCGCCAGAGGACACCACGGCCTGATAGGCCAGTGCGTCATTGGTCGTAATCGGGGAGATGGTCAAAATGCTGGTCGTCGCGCCCGAAAATTCTCCGCCGTTCCCGACAGTCACCCCATTGGTCTGCCATTGATAGGTTAGCGGCCCGGCCCCGGCCGCCCCCACGTTGAAGGTGACTGTTGCGGTCTGGACGTTCGTCTGCGAAGCCGGCACGCTCGTGATAACCGGCGGCACAGCGGGAGCCAGCAGTAGCTGGAAGCCGTTAACGCCGCCATAGGTATGACCATTATTGGCGCAGGTGATGGTCAGCGTGCCATTGGTAAGCGTGCCCGTGAAAATCTGATAGGCCACGCCGACGCCATCGGAAATCTGCCGCGAGGTACCGGTGGTGGTCAGCGAGTTGGTCGTGTTACCACCCGCGCCACCGGCCAGGGTCAGGTGGTCGCCCTGATTCGGATCGCCCACACTGCCATATACCACCAGTTGAAACTGCTCATTGGTGTACAGGTTCAACCCACTGAGGCTGACCGTGAAGGTGGCATTGGCGGCGTAAACACAATCCCGCATGAGCGGGGTGGTGGCCGGATCCATGGCCGCATGCGGACTGCCGTTGGGCTGGTCATTGAAGCCCGTGTACCCGGCGACGGCGTAGGCAACGCCGCTCAAGGCGGAGCCGGTGTAATCCACAATGGTGGCGGTGCCGGTGGTGACCCCGTTCCAGACATCGCCCGCCCCGAAGCCCAAAACCGCCACGCCGCTTTGAGTGTTCGCAAAAGCCGTGCTGCCGATATCCACATCAATCAGCTCGGTCACCGGAAACACCGCCAATAGGGCGGGCGAGCTGGTGACGGAGCCGTTGGCGTTGTTGACCGCCACCTGATAAGACGTGGCCGAGTTGCTGGTCACCCCGGCCAGCGTCAAGGTGCTGGCCGTAGCCCCGGGGATATTCGTGAAGCCACCGAGCGCGCTGTTCGTCGCCTGCCACTGGTAGTTTAACGTCCCGACGCCCACCGCGCCCACGGTGTATGAAACCGTGGCGCCGCTGAGGACGGTTTGGGAAACCGGGTTGGTCGTAATTTCCGGAATGGTCAGCACCGTCAGGGTGGCCGGCGCGCTGGTGACCGAGCCGAAGCTGTTGGTCACAATCACCTGATAGGCTAGCGCTTGATTGGTGGTCACACTCGTGAGGGTCAAGACGTTGCTGGTCGCACCGGTGATTCCCGGACCGTTATTGATGTTAACGAACCCTGAAGCACCGTTGGTCTGCCATTGGTAGCCAAACGGCGTATTCCCCGCCGCCACCACGCTGAACACAGCAGTGGTCCCCACCAGATTCGTGAGCGAGCCCGGAGAACTGGCAATGCTCGGGTTCGCCGGTGTCAACTGAAGTTGGAAACCGTTGACAAAACCCGCATTGGCGTTCACTCCCGCCCCCGTCTCACTAACGGTAAATACCAAGTTACTGCCCGTGAGGGTGAGGTTCGTGAAGATCTGATAGGCGTCGCCGGTACCGCCCGTAAGAGTACGATCCGTGGAACTGGTGGTCAAGGTACTGCCCGAGTTTCCGCCCGAGGCACCACCCTTGATGGCAATTTGTTCCGTCTGGGCTGACGGTGCCCCGGCATAGACCACCAAACTGGCCGTGGCTCCGACATAGCCGGCCAAGCCGCCAATCGTATGAGTAGTTGTCGCCTGGCCAGCGCCCCCGTGAGTGAATATAAAAATAGAAGACTGCATTAAATTGGTGGTGGCGGTATCCGCAGCCGTACCATTCAATGCCGCGCCCTGAATGATGTTGCCGGCACTGTAACCCAAAGTGAGCGTGAGGCCGCTCGGAGTGTTGGCGGAATTAACGAGGGATACCCCACTGAAGAAAGGATTGGGGGCTGAATTGTAATAATACCCAATACCATTCTGGTTCCAAGTATCACCGTCGGATCCCAAAACCGCCGCGCCGGAATATGCGGTGCCCGCGCCGAGGCCGTAGTTGCCTTGGGGATTGTTGGTGCTACCAAGATACTGAACGTTAATCAACTGAGGCACCGGGAGCGACAAAATGGCCGGGCTGCTGGTAGCTGAACCGTATATATTGGTTACAATCACTTGATACGCCAGCGCGTTATTGGTTGCCGCGTTGGAAACCGTCAAATTAGGGGTGGTGGCACCGGAAAACTGGCCGCCATTGGACACATTGCTAAAAGGCCCCCCCACCGGGCCGGACTGCCATTGATAGGCCAGCGATGGACCCACCGCCGTCACACTGAATGTGGCCGTCTGACCGAAAACAAGATTGGTTGAAGCCGGTTGACTCGTAATGCTCGGGACGGAGACTAACGTCAAGGTGGCCGGAGCACTGGTAACGGAACCGGCGAGGTCGGACACAATCACATCATACGTCAAAGCATAATTGGGCGTCACAGCGGTGAGCGTCAGGTTGCTGGTGGTGGCGCCCGAAACGACACCGCCATTCCCCACGTTGACAAAAATGGATCCGTTGTTGGTCTGCCATTGGTAATGCAAGGTCGATGCGCCTTGAGCGGTCACACTGAAGGAGACGGTGGTGAGCGCATTGCTGGTTTGCGAAATCGGTTGAACGGAAATGAACGGATCAGTCAAGGTCAGGTTGACCACGCTGCTGGTGATGGTCCCAGCCGTGTCGCTCACGATCACCTGATAGGCCAGCGCCTGAGCGGACTGCGCACCGGTGATATGCAGGGTGGCCGTGGTCGCACCGGAGAAGGCACCGGCATTGGGCACGTTGGTCCAGCCCGTGGCGTTATTCGTCGCCTGCCACTGGTAACTCACCGTCGTCGCACCCGAGGCGACCACGCTGATGGTAGTGTTTCCGCCGGGCACAACCAACGTTGACACGGGCGGGGTCGTGATGGCCGGATCCTGAGTAATGGAAAAATTATCAATCCACATGTGCTTGTTGGAAGTGGTCTGTGCCGGCGAGTGGAAGGCAACCACCACGAATCCGTTCCCAGACTCTGTGCCCGTGGATTTGTAGGTCACCGAGTACGGGGCCAAGCCGCCCGTGGTGGCACTGGAAATGTTCGTGGAAGCCAATTGGGTCAGCGTGCTGCCATTGAGCGAGTCAATCGAAAAAGTCGTGCCCGAATAGGCGGTGTTGCCCGCGCCGCTCCCCGCATAAGCGGTCATCGTATAGGTGGCTCCGGGAACCCAGTTGTTGGTCAACTGCTGGTAAACAACACCCTGCCCCGTATAGCCCGATCCAGGAATGCAAAAAGCCTCAATCACTTGAGATCCGTCCACATTCGTGCCCCGCGTGGCATTATTAGTGCTTAGTGTGGACCAAACACCGGATTGCGAAACGGTCGTCCAGCCCGTCACATACGTGGATGTGCCCGGACCCGTGAGTTGGATATATGTATGCGTGCTGCCCTGAAAGGGCAACTCAAAGGAGTTGTTGCTGATGGACAGCGAGGCTTGACTAAAACCCGTGCCGGCTCCCGCCAGCAGCAGGGCCGCGCCGAGCGCGAGGGTGGAGAATTTTTGCTTCATATGGGTTTGCGAGGTTGTGGTTGGCGACTGGGTTTTCATAACAAATTTATTTGGCGATTCGGTTTGGCGTTGGCTGGGTTTGACAGGAGTTGCGTGGGTTATCAAGCGGCAAAATTCATGATCAACACTCGAAGGAAGCGGAATACAGAAAACGGATCCCGATGTAAATTCCCCTGATAAATCAGGGACTTGGAAGGGTCCTCACCTAATTCCTTGGGCGGGATTAGCATAGTGTTTCGGCTTTTTTTGGGATTATTACGTGCCATCATAGCTCCCGGTCCAGCGGCGACAAGATTTTTTTTGTGCACACTGGTGCGGGAAAATTCGGAGATAGACCGCTAAACACGCGAACAAAAAAACCAGAACCTTGGCCGCGAAAAACTCAACACCCCGGGGAGCAGCCAAAGCAGGTTTGACACGAATTGCACGGATTTTCGCGGATTTTTGAACCGGGGCGGGGGTGAGTTGAAGGGTTGATATTGGTTCGCTTTCAGAGCGACATTAATTCCCCCTCATCCGTCCTGCGGACACCTTCTCCCCCACGGGGGAGAAGGCCGGGTTGAGGGGGCGATTCGAAGCAATTTGAACGCATTTTATAGTATGGAAGGGTGAAGCGATGCAGGGTTAAAGGGTCAGGTTCATTCAAAGCGGTGCTAAAGCACGCGCAGTCCTGACGCTGCGCGTTGGCGAATGCCGCGGGTTTTTCGCGGGACGCGGCGGCGGATCACGCCTGGCGCGGGGCACAGCCGCACTCGGTTCAAATCAAGTCACGACCGCAACCGCAATTCAAAACGGGGCGTCGACGGGACGACGGCGCGATTTTGCAACCCGTCACCGGAGCGGGCAAGCAGAGTTTCCCGGGGCGGCAGCGTCGAGCCGTCCACCCAGCGGCCTTCGACCAATACCTCACGGCAGATTTTGGGGAGGCCACGCTCGTTCCGGTTGATCAGGGAAACCATCGTCTCAACGGCGGCACGACCGATCTCCTCGGAATTCTGGTTGATGCCGGCATCAGCGTTACCATCCAACACGCTCATGGCCGCGAGCGCGACATCCTGCGGGACGCGGCAGCCGGCTTCCGCCAGCAGATCACGCAGGGAGGCGAGGTCGGTGAGGATGGCGTCGGGCCGGGCGTTCTTGAGCCAGGCGACCAGGGCTTTTTTATCCTCGTGGACGCTGACCTGCGACAGATTCAGCAGGGGCAACCGTTCATATTCCGGCAGGGACAGGCGGCCAAATAGGTAACCGGCCGCGAAGCGGACCAGGTTTTTTGAGTTGAATTGGCCGGTGACGAGCCCGATCCGCCGGTAGCCGTGCCGCCGGATATTTTCAAACGCCATCAGGCCGTCGCTCATCTGGTCGCTGGCCACGATGTGAGCGGCCGGGTACGGGAGCGAATGGCCGAAGCGGACCACAAAAAACTCGTCCCACGGAAAACCCTCCCAGGCCGGAACCGCATCAGTGGGCTTCGGCGGCAACAGCAGGCCGATGATGTTGCGGGTGCGGAAAATCTGCCGGAGCCGGGCGACGGTCATGCCCGCGTTCAGGGCAAACTCCTCGAGGCGGAAACCGCAGCGCGCAGCCTCGGCAAAGGCGCCCTTCCAATAGAGGTCGAATTCACGCTGCCGGCGGAGATCCTTCGGATCAGGCCAGAGGTTGATCCATGCCAGTTCGGAACCGATGGCGGCTTTGAGGTTCGATTGCCGGTAATGGGCCAGCGCGGACAGCATCGGGTCCGGGCGGTACCCCATCTCGGCGGCCACCACCTGAATTTTCACGCGCAGGGCCGGGGAAATCTGCCGGTTATTGCGCAGCGCGCGGGAAACGGTGGTGTGCGTCACCTTCAGGCGGCGGGCGATGTCCCGCAGCGTCACACGCTGGCTGGAGGAGGAGGAAATCATTTTCCGACGAAAACCTACGCCAACCGGAGACCCATTGCAAACGGATTCGCACCAGTGTGCGCTAAACATGGTCAAGTCCTGGTTTTAATTTGTCACATTATCCTGGGTCATGATTTTGTCTGTGGCGGTTGGGTTGCGCCGCTGTGCGGTGGAGCGGAGGCGAGTCGGCGAGCCGGAGCGGAGCCGCGCAGCGGCGCAACTTTGGGCATGGCCCATCGTTCGGTGCACGGCAGCGGGCGTCTGGTAATTCAAGGCCGTATGGGGCCGCCGGTGATTGTACAACTACACTCCCTCATCCACCAATTCCCGCGCCTGCGCCTTGGTTTTTAGTTTTTGCCCCAAGCCATACTCGCCTTTGAGAATCCCATTCATCCGTTCGGCTAGCGCGTTCTCCGCGCAATGATCCCGTTCCGTCATGCTGATCGTCAACCCTCGCGCACCCAACTCGTTGACATACTCGTGACAGCAATATTGGCTCCCCTGATCCGAATGATGAATCGGTTGCGCCCACGCCGGCAGGTCCTTCAGGGCCATCCCCAGGGCCCGGACGCACCCGATGGTCTCCAGCGTGTCCCCACAGTGGTAGCCCACTATCTTCCGCGAATATTTATCCGTCACCAGCGCCAGGTATAAAAAACCCTCCTCCGTCCGCAAATACGTCAAATCGCTCACCCACACCTCATTGGGTTGGCTCAAGACCAGGTCCTTGATCCGATTGGTGAACACCGGCAAACAATGATACGAGTTCGTCGTCCGGGGATATTCCTTCGGGAGCGGCGCCAGCAGCAACCCGCCCGCCCGCAGCACCTCGAAAAACCGGTCTCGCCCCACCGCCACCCCGGCTTCCGCCAGCGCCCCTTTTAGCACCACCCGTAACTTGCGCGTTCCCAGCCGCGGCTGTACCTGCCGCTCCGCTTGCACCAGGCTCATGATCAACCCCGCATCCACCTTCGCCCGTTGCCGCGCCCGCCGCCGCGCGTAATAGTTCTGCCGGCTCATGCCCAACTGCTCGCACATGGCTTGCACCGTCACCCCAGACAGCTCGCCAGCCGCAGTTACCGCCCGGTGCCCGGCCGCCCACCCGCTTTTTTTTTGAACCCCGCCACGTCCGCGATCCCCGCCCGCTCGCAGGCAATCTCCAGGTAGGCTCGTTCCAAGGCCAGTTCAACGTGCAAGGTGCCAATCGTCCGCTCCAGCACCCGCACCCGCTCTTGCATTTGCTTCTTTTGATCGATTTCGTCCGGCTTTTCCACGCGTATCACCTTTCCTCGACTGCCATTGCCATATCTCCTGACCCATAACTGCACGGTCGCCGATCCCCTGATCCCATACTTGCGCCGCACCGCCTCAAAGGTCTGACCCTCTCGCTCCAACTCCCGCACCATCGCCAGCTTGAACGCTTCGCTGTATCGGATCACTGTTATTTTACCATTTTGTTGTCTCATGCGTGACAACCTATTTCAGGACGGGACCCGAACATCGAACATCGAACATCGAACATCGAACATCGAACATCGAACATCGAACATCGAACATCGAACATCGAACATCGAACATCTGGGAAAAGCGGAAATCCGCAAGGTCGGGATTACACAGCGACCTTGGGCATGGCGGAGTAGTGCCGATTGCAAATCGGCGATACGGCAGATTGCAAATCTGCGCTACGCCGGATGGGCGCAACTTTCGCACCAGTGTGCGTAAAACATTATTTGCCGCCGGATGAGATTGATTTACAGTCTCGTTGAAATCACTTGTTTCACTAATCAGCTTTAGCCAGCCAACAAACTCATGAAGAGAATTCTATCGAGATGCCGTCTGGGGAAACCTACGACCGGGCCCGATGCCAAACGGCGCGGGTTCACGCTGATTGAACTGCTGGTGGTGATTGCCATCATCGCCATCCTGGCGGCGCTGCTGCTGCCAGCCCTGGCCAAAGCCAAAGAAAAAGGGAAGGCCATTGCCTGCGTCAGCAATCTAAAGCAAATCGGTTACTGCCTAATCATGTATAAGGATGATTATCAAGGCTATTACCCGGCGGCGTTAAATACTTCTGCCGATTGGATTTGGCCACCTCAGCTGCGCCGCTATACCACCAAAGGAAAAGTCACAGCGGTTTTTGCCTGTCCCAACGCGGCGGCAGTGGGGTTCGCGTGGGTTTCCAAAAATGGCGGCGGACAACCGGCTCAATACGGCTATTTTCAAAACGAAGTCCGGATGAACTTCATGGCCCCGACCTTACCGATGAGCTACGGCTATAACATGTATGGAGCATCGCAAACTCCTCCTTATACTTTTATGGGGCTCGGGTTTCAGTACGGGAACGAAACTAAGGAATCGCAGGTCGTCAAACCATCGGGGATGATTGCGATTGGGGATTGCAACTGGGATATCTCCCAAGGTGGCACCACGAATTTCAGCGGCGGACTGGGAGGGTGGTCAGGTAATCCAACCATCTGGCCCATTGATGGTCATAACAAGCGGGCCAATATTCTCTTTTGTGATGGGCATGTGCAATCAATGAAACGCATCGATATCGTACCCGATCTGGCACCTGCAGCGACCCTGGACGCGGTAGTCCGCCAGTGGCATTACGACAACGGGTATCACTGGCCGTAAACCGAATTCAAGAAATCACGCGGGCTGGGTGGCGGGGAAACAGCTGTCCGGAGCAGCGAAAATAGTTTTAGCGAAACCATCCGCGGGGTAACGAAGGGCCAGGCAGCCGATTCGAGTGATGGGGAAATGAATTTCCACCAGGGGAAGGTTCGATCACGCGACGGGTGAAATGTACTAAAACGGTGTTGCCGCTGCGCCCGGCCACCGCAGTCCAAAAAAAGGAAAATTGAAGGTTTGCTGTAATTCCAGCTTCTGGAAGCAGGGGCGAAAAACAGTGTTCT
>CAIQEI010000012.1 GCA_903870815.1 uncultured Verrucomicrobia subdivision 3 bacterium | reverse complement strand
TCCTCGGTGAAAAATTCCTGAAACTCGTCAATCATCAGCAGCGTGCGCGGCACGGCTTCAGCCCCGCCGGACCGTTTGTAGCCGGCCAGATCCTGCGCGCCGACTTGGCGGAACAAATCGCCCCGCCGTCGCAATTCATCATCCACGCGCTGCAAGACGCTCAAGGCGAATTCGCGGTCGCTCTCGATGGCCACGACGCGCGCGTGCGGCAGCCGGCGAGCGCCGTAGCATTTGAATTCCACACCTTTCTTGAAGTCCACCAGATAAAATTCCACCTGTTCCGGACTGCACCGCAGCGCAAGGTTGGCGATGATGACGTGGAACAGGGTGGATTTGCCGGAGCCGGTCTTGCCGGCGATAAGCACGTGCTGGCGCGTGCCGCTGCCGATTTCAAGATATTGCAGCTTCGTCGCGCCCGAACGGCCGATCGGCACGCGCAACAGCTCCGTGGTTTCTTCCGTCCACATTTCCGGTTCCGCAGGGGCGATCTGCTCAAACGGCACCTCGACGCGGTTAGCCCCTTTGCTGCCTTCGCCGATGCGCTGCAAGAATTCCGTGGCGAATTCCGGCGGCGGCGGCGGATCAAGCACCAGCCGCACCCCCGGCGGATGCCAGCCGGCCAGTTCAAAACCGGGCTCGTTGCGCACCAGGCAGACGCTGGTTTTGCGCAGTTCATCCGGTACAAAGTCCTGCGGCAGCGCGTTCCGCTGATCCCAGTGGATGAGCGTAAAGACGCCGCAGCGGGCGCCGTTCGCGGCGATGTTACGAAGCCGCTTCGCCGCCGCGTCGCTAAAATTCACCGGGAAGGACGCGATAACGAGGAAATGATATTTCTCCGCGACGCTGCCGGCCTGCGCGTTGTATTCCGCGATGGTGGCGTATTCGTTGCGGAGATACATCTGGATGATTTTCTCCATGTGCTCGTTCAACTCCGCGAGTTTCTCCTCGAACTGCGCCGTCTGCGTCCAGATGCGGCTGTTGATGCTGCTTTCCTCGTAATCCGCGAGGTGCGTCAGCGCGGAAAAATTCTGGCCCAGCCCGACCGGATCGAAAATCGTGAAGTTCAGCTTGCCTGGCGGCGTGGTGGCCAGCAGCCGGAAAATGATGTTGTTAATCGAGCCAAACGCCTCGTCGCCGCCGGTTTTGCCGGTCTCAAACAGGATTGAGCCTTGCGCCGGAAACGCCAGCGAGAGCGGCGCGGAAACCGCCGCCGGCCCGGGCCATTTCAGGCGCGGATCTTTTGGCAGCGCCTCGAAAAACTTTTCCAAACCCGCTTCGAGCCGCCCGAATCCCGCAGCGTTTTGAAAATCCGCCGGCGGCGTCCAGTGTTTCCAAGCCGCGTCGTTCCAGTCCGGAAAAAGTTTTTCCGCCGTGTCGTTGGCGACACGCAATTGGTCGCACAGCGGTCTGAGCCGGTTTTTCCAGTCCGTTTCCAGCTCCTGCCAACGACGCCGGTGCTCGCTTTCAATCTGCGCTGTCCGGGCCTGATGCGCCTCGGTTATTTGGCAAACTTGCGCGGCGTCCGCCACCTTCAAAAGCGCAACGGCCCCGGCGTGGCGTTGCCGGATCCGGTCGAGTTCTCCGTCCCGCCATCGTTCATTTTTCCGGTACAGCCGCGACGCCTTCTCGCTGATCACGGTCGAATTGCTGCTGCGCGAGTGACTGATGTCGCGGACGGCCTGCCGCCATTCCTGGTTGAAGGTCTGCTTGAAGGTTTCAAATTCGCGATGAATCCGCTCCTGTTCCGACTGAAGATGCCCGGCGGATTTCTCGGAACAGGCGTCGAACAGCCGCCGCATCCGGGCCACATCACCGGCGATGGCGGTGGCCAGCGGCGCAGCGGCGCGGCCGCCCACGCAAAACAGGATGGCAACCAGAATAAGGGACGCCAGCGCGATGCCAGCTTCAAAACGCGTAATGTCGTTCCGATGAAAATGCTCCAGCAATGGAGTCGCCGCCGCGACACCCAGCAGCAGCACGGCCACCAGCCAGACGGGCAGAAATTTAAAAATGACCGGCAGGGGGAATTTTCCGAACCGCTTCAGGTCAGCCGATATTTTTCCCTGCAGGTTCTGAAGTTCCTTAAAGAGACCGTTGTGATCCGGCGAGAGATCCGGCTCCGGCCATGGGCGGGCCGGGGCGAGCAGCCGGCGGAATTTGCCGTAGCCGCGGAAAGCGCCATGGGCCGCTTTTTCCTGCCGCGCCAGTTCGTCGCCGGCGACGGTCAGCAGCTGCTGGAAATCATTGTATGCGGCCGTGGCGGCGGCTAATTCCTCGTCGCGGAGGATTTCCGCCGCCTGCACGCCCTGCTGGGTGCGTTCCCGCCATTCGGAATCGCATTCACTGATGGCGCGCGTCACCCGCTGGTCGAGGGAAACATGACTGCGACCAATGCGGCCCTTGCGGCTTTCAAACCGCGACCGGAGCCGCGCCGATTCCTCCTCCATGGCGGCCCCGGCCTCCGATTCTTTCGCCATCGCGGCGGTTTCCTGCGCCTGGTTCCGCGCGGCAAAGTTGTTCAATTCGGTGGACGTTTGGAGGCGGAATTCGCCGTTCAGCTTCTCCTCGCGCGCCACGAAATCGCGGACCGCGCCTTTTAGCGCGTCCAGCAATGCCAGCATGTCATTGACACCGGGCCGGCTATTCACAGTCGCTCCTCACTTTTTTCAAAAGCTCCTCCAGTTGTTCCAGGCCCAGGACCGAGCGATTCACATGCGCGGACAATTCCACGATGTATTTGCGCTCGAATTCCTCGCTCTTCGCGTCGCGCCAGAAGTTTTTCGTCTCCTCCCACCGGAGCAGCAGCTCGCGGGTCAGCCCGATCAACCGGCCCCGATTCCCGCTCAAGTTCATAGCTTCTCCTCCGTTGATTCCGGCGCGGCGACGGCCGCCGTTTCGCCGCGGGGCGCGGCCACATTGCGGTAGGCGTCCAGCGCCTTGAGCGCCTGGTCGAGGTAAGCGACGGCGCGCGCCATGTCGGAGGCGAGAAAGCCGTGCAGTTGCTCGGTCAGTTTCATCAGCGGCGCGGCGCGGTTGTCGAGCTCGTTGTCCCAACGTTTCAGCAGCTTCAACTTGTCTTCCGCCTCGAGGACGGCGCGCTGGGTTCGCTGCACCGTCATTTGCAGGAGCGCGGCGGTTCCAGTTTGCAGGTTGGACAGCGTGGCGTTGAATAATTCCTGCCTGGCCTCCTCCAGCCGCCGGGTCCGGGTGCGCAGTTCCTGTTGCCAGAACATCCGCTGGTCGTTTTGCAGCCAGAGGCGTGTGCGCGACAGTTCGTTGCCGACCTCCTCCAGCACGGGCCGAGCCTGGCCGAGAAACACAATCAGGCCAGCCCGGAATGATTCGATGGCTTCCACCGATGTAATCTGGGCTTTGTCAGGCATGGTGAACTCAAAGAAACCTTCAACCTTCAACCTTCAACAGCGAACACACGGCATAACCGCAGTTCATCCATTCGATGTTGGGCGTTGAAGGGTGAAGGTTCGGGGTTCCCATTTTTAACGCTGGTTCAGATACTCCTCGATGCGCTGCGCCTTGCGCAGCAGGAAGGGAGTGTGTTCCTTCGACAGTTCGACGAATTTTTTCAGCGCCTTCAATGTCTGCTTGAATTCCTCGGAAAATTTCTCATGTTCCTGATCCGACCACGTGTCGCCCAGCGCCGCGAACCGCGCGTGCAACAAGATCATCCGGTTTTCGAGATCGCTGTTGAAGCGCTGCAGTTCCTCGGCGAACCGCCGCACTTTTTCCGGTTCCATGATTGCCTGCGCCATGCTTTAGCCTTGGTTGAAATTGGTGGAATGACTATTGCAGCATTTGCAGCATTCCGCAACAGGAGCTTTAGTGAACCGGGCGAAACCCGCCGCCGCCGTTCACGGCGACCTGAACCGGTAGAAACGGCGGGGATAATTTGCCCACTGAGGATCGCTGAAATAGGAGTTGCCGCCGGTGAGGGTGTTGGTGGCCAGGGGGACCCAAGTGGGGCTGGCGAGATTCGTGCTGGCAACCACGACCACGACGAGATTGGCGGTGCCGGTGATGTTGAACCCGAATTGGTTCGCCTGCACTCCGAAACCCGCGCCGGTCTGGGCTTGCGGATTCCACAGCACCATGGTCAGCCCGGTGGTCAAGGCAAAGCTGCTCCAATCCGAAGTGCCCGGCATGTAAAAACCCGTCACTCCGGTGTAACCGGAAAAAACCGATGAATCCACCACCGGTGGGTTGCCCTGAAAATAAACCGTGCTCAGGCTGAAGCAGTAGACAAAGGCGTAGGATCCAATGTTGGTGACGCCGTTACCAATCGAAACGCTGGCAAGATCGAAACAGTGATTGAACGCCTCGTTGGCAATACTGGTGACACTGTTGGGAATTGAGATGCTCGTCACGCTAGTGTTATAGAACGCCGCATATCCGATGGCGGTTACCGGCAGGCCATTGGTCGAGCTGGGAATCACCACTGCGCCACCGGGACCAGTGTATAGAGTGATCGTGATTGTGCCGTTATTGGTTGTGAAATTGAATTGCGCCTGCACCCTGGCGGGCAACAGTAGCAACAACAGGAACGGCAGGAGTTTCATGATCGGCATCACAAGAATCCACCCGATGATTCAAGATTGCAAGCCCCGGTCAATCCTGATTTCAGCCAAGTGGACAAAGAAAACGCCGGCGGATTTCCCGCCGGCGTTGTATCTTGAGGGGGAGAATCAGAATCCGACTCCGGATCGGGTGCCTTGTTTGGTGATTTCTTTTTCACCTTCCCAGACCTGATAGCCGTTTTTGGTGTCGTTCAGCGACAGTTGAAAGCTGTAAGTGGACTGACTGGTGCTGCCGGCCTTGGCCGTTAACTGGATGATTTTGCCCGAGAGCGTGAAGTCCGGCAACTTCTGTGCCTGCTTGTCCCCCATGAACTCATGTTCCTGCTGGTAACCCTTGGCGGCGGGATCCGTACTGGTGGTCACGGCCTTGCCGCTGTTGAGCAGGGCGATGGAGATTTTCTTGGTGAGCAGGTCCGTATCAATCTGCTGGCCGGTGTTGTTAATTATGCGGCTGATGAAAAGGACGGCCGGCGGCGTCGCCACCTTGTCCAGCACGCCCGAAGCGAGCAAGTCAGAAGTGGCGGAATTGGCCGCCTGGATATAGTCCTGAATGTTTATCTGGCCGATATTAACCACGTTTTGGGTTCCGCCGGTCGCGACATAATGCGCATTGGTGCCGCAGCCGGTGACGAACGCCGCGCTGGCGGCGAGCAGGGGAATAATGATTTTATGTTTCATGGAATGGTTTGGTTGAGGTTAAAGGGTTACTGGCCGGCAATAAGCTTCAGGCGAAAATCCTTGACGGTCTCCAGGGGGGCGATGGCGCTGATGAACTTGCTCTCCTTGCCGTCAATCTGGTCGGAGACCACGGCCGTCGAGGAACCGCCGATCTGCATGCCATTCTGGTCGAACCACTCGAAGTGGTAGTTGAAACTCTGGGACGAACGGGTGCGGTTGAGGAGTTCCACCTGCACCTTAAGAAACCCGCCGGGGGTCATGGCGGTGTTGATGCCAACAACCCCCACCTTGCGGTCGAGGCTGCTGTCGGTAACAACGCGCAAGTCGGATTGCATGTCGCGCTGGCCGGTCTTCTGGGCGTTTTCAACCGTATTGACAGTGTCATGACAACCCGCCACCGCGAGGGCGATGACGAACAAGGAGGCGATTTTTGTTTTCATTATAATTTGAACTGGCTGACCAGCAGCGGCGTGCCGCTGGTGATGGACCTGACATAAACGACATTCACCAGGGCACCAGTGTTCAAAGATGCTTGCACGCCGCCGGTCGAGGTCAAATCAATTTTCGCACCGTTCGCCACCCCGTCCAACGTGACCGACAGGCGCATGCCATTGGGGGTGGACAATTCAACCCGGCCGTCGGCCGGGGTCGGGAAACGGCAGATTTGAAACTCCTTAGGCAGAGTCGTCCAAGTGCGGGTGTCGGCGATGTTCACGGCCATCTGGAACGCCGCCGTGCCGAGCTGCATGAACAAACCGGCGAGGTCGCCGCCGGATTGTTGAGCAGCCTGATTGGCGGCGTAGGCGGCGACGGCCTTGGTGACGGTGGCCGCGATGGTCTTGGTGATGACCACCGGCTGGTCATTCTTGAAATCCCGCGCGACGATGCTGTCCATGTTGCAAACCGTCTCCGTGCGGTAATTCACGCCGTTGGCGGTGACCGTCAGCACCGGTTGAAAATCCCCCTGCGGACGAAGGGTCGGGAAGGCCGCGCCAACGTAGGAAACCTTGGACACGATGATGGGTATATCAATCCGGACTTGATCGCGGTCGGGGGCGCAACCAGTCTCGAAAATGACATAGGTCGTCAGCGCCAGCGGCCGGCCGTTGATGAGGCCGTCCACCGCCGCAAGATCCTGTTTCACATATTCATTGTCGGGGACAAAGCTGGTCACGCGTTCCAGCGATTTGCGGGCGCGTTCCAGATCCGAGCCGTCTGCGGCGTTGGCCATGAAAAAAATCCCGTCAAGATAGACGGTGAAGGGATTCACATAGTCGGAATAAACCTTGATGTCGCTGAGGTTCGTCATCGAGTTCTGCAACTGCGTCTGGAAAAGGGGGTCATTTGCCGCCTTGTCCATGATTGCCTTGTCCTTCTGCCGGGCGGCTTCGGCCTGGGTCTTTTCAATACGCCGGGCGTTGTCGGCGACCGCATATTGCTGGCGCTGGTAGGCGCGGATGATTTCCGGGCGGGCGTTGTCCGGCTGGCCGAGCGCGAGGTAATTCAAAGCCCGGTAGGTGTTCAGCATGATGCCGTCATAGGCACGGCCCTCGTAATCGAGGTTGGCCTGGTTGGAAAGCAGCGCGCCCGTTTCCTGCCCGAGCCGCACCTTGGCCTGCTGCGAATAATCATCAATCTTCACCTGCGCCTGATCCAAGGCCCGGTTGCTGTCCTCGTACCGGCCAGCGGCGCGCAATACGGCCCCCTGTTCCAACCGCCAGACAATGGCATCCTTGTTATTGGCGTTGGCATCGGCCTTCCTGGTGGCCTCGGCGACGGCGTTGGTGAGGTCGCCCTGATGCCAATAAACGATGACCTTATTTTGCTGCTGGTAAGTTTGGCAGCCGGTGCCCAGAAGTCCGGCACCGGCCACGGGCAGAACCAGGCGGATGAGGCGCTTGAAAATGGATTTTCCGTCAACCTTCACATTCCCTCCGGACGATTGGCGTTATGGCTGCGCGGCTTTGCGCAGCACGGCGCCCTTGTCAATGCCCGTGTCCTCCAGAACGGTGGCGGTTGAGGTCTTGGCGTTCACCTGTGAAATCCTGACCTTGCCGACCTTGACCTCCTCATGGCCCAGCGTTTCCTTGGTGTCCGGGTCAATCAGTTCCTCGCCGAACGCGTACACATTGAACACATCACCCGCCGCCACGCCGCCGCCCTCACCGCGGTTGATGGTCACAGTGTTGTCGCGCTTGATCAAAACCTTCGCCGGAAAAATGATGTCCACGACGTGGTTGGCGATTTTTTCCGCCATGCTGCGGGCGATGGCCACCATCATCTCGTCGCTCAACCGGCCGTTGTTGACCGAGTAATTGCGCTCCTCCTGGATCAGCTTGAACTCGTCGTTGCCGGTCTGGAAATTCGCCGACTCGACCAGCTTGCCGGTCGAGGAATCATAGATTTTGGCGACGATGGAAAACCGGAACACGCGCTTGGTGGCCGAGCGGCCCGTGCCTTCAAACACCGCCTTCTCGTAATAATCCTGAAAATCATCCACCGTCGCCACCAGCAGGTATTTTGCACCGGCCAGCTTGCCGGCCTGGGCGGCGGTCTTGGCGTCCACATTGCCGGACGCCCCCAAATCCTGCTCCTTGAGGATGTCCGCCAGATCGCTGCGGCTTACCACGTCAAATTTCCGCGTCGCATTGACGCGGTCAATGAGCTGGCTGTCCAGCGACTCGAGGATGCGATTGAGTTCCTGGCGGGTGTCGATCGTGGTGGCATCCGTTTTCACCCGGTCCGCATTGCCCGTCACCGAATCCACCTGCGTGGAGGTTTTTAGGCCGGCGGCCAGCGTCGGCGTGGGTTTGATGGACGAAATGGCGATGGTGGCTTTATCCTGCGCACTCGCGAGCGCCGGCAACAGCGTCAGGCCGGCGATGACAACCAGGTTCTTCAAAAGGGAGGTATTCATGGGCAATGATCAGAAAGTTCGGCTAGTAAAGGCTTTTATTGAGGTGGACGTTTTCCTTCGTGTCCACACGATAACGGCTTTCGCTCAAAAAGGTCGCGAGCCCATCCATTTGCTTCGCCTCGGCGTCGGTCAGCTTGCGGTTGTTGTCCAGCTTGGACAGGAACGCCGTGGCCGCCGCCCAGCGCGCATATCCGGCCGCACTCATCTGCAAGGCCACGCGCAGCGTCTGGCCGTCATAGACGTTGATGGTTCGTTCCCAGTCATCAAAACCCTCGCGTGACAGGCGCAGCTTGTGCAGGCCGGGATGCGCCTTGAAATCGCCGGGCGCGGAACCGAGCGCCACGCCATCGAGTTCCACCGTCACGTCCATCGGTTGCACGACCACCGGCTGATTGGTCGCCACCATATTGCCATCGGCGGAAACGGTGGACGCGGAAACCACGACCGGCTGCTGGCGCGGATCGGTCATGGTGCAGGCAATGCGGAAACTCACCAGGCCTGCCTTGGCCACTTCGGCGGGCAAGGTCTGGCCGCTGGCAGTGATCGCCGTGGCGAGCTGGTCCGCCGCGTCATCCAGCAACGAGTTCAATGTGTCGGTGCTATCGGTCTGCAGGGCGGCCGTGTCGCGGGTTGTGCGTTCGGAAACGAAGGTGCCGCCGCGCACCGCGCCGCCGGCGCCGGCCTCGACGATTTTGTAGTTCACGCGCAGCCGGTGGATGGTGTTAAACGTCTGGATGCCATTGCCGGTGTAGGATTTTTTTTCCGTGCCGTAGCTGGTGATGGCGGGAACGAGGAGGTAATCCACGCCGAGATTTTGCGCCAGCCGGAGCGCGGACGTGTTGTCGCTCAACGCCCGATCCAACCTGGCCGTCTCCGGCGTGACCGCCACTTGAGCGGAATCCGACTGCGCCAGATTCAGGGCCGCCGAGCTGTGGCCGGAAGCGATATCCGCCTGGGCGGCCGAGACATTGGCTTGGACCGAATCTTTGCGCTCCACGTCCAAGCCGCCCGAATTGTTTTGATCCCCGTCCCGGGCCGCGACGCTGACAGCGGCCGCCTGGGCTGAATCGCCCTGCACCGCGGCGGTGGCGACCGAGTTGTGGGTGGAGGCGCTGCTGCCGTTGGCGTTCACCGCGGATTGCATTTTCACGGCAATGCCGGCGGTGTCATACGATTTCAAGGCGTTGACGGCCACATCACGGCTGACAATGGAAAAGCCCTTGCCCGCCAGGCGGCTGGCCACCAGATCTTCCAGCGCGGAAAGCTTGTCGTTCAACGCCGCATCGGCGCGGTTCTCCACGATGATGAGCACCTTCTTCGGTGTTTCCGGGGCGGGCGCAGCCGGCGCTGAGTTTTGCGCGTGCAAACCGGCGAGGCTCAACAGGGTCGCCACGACCACCAACGGTAATTTGATTTTTAACATAAACCGGACGGGTATTTGAAATTATTTGACGGCGGGCGGCGCGGGATTACCGGTCGGCGCGGGCATTTTGACCGGGCGACCATATTGATCCACCAACTGGTCATACGGCACCTGGATGGTGCGGCCATCCGGGGTGGTCTCCGTTTTCCAGTAGCGGACCATGTGGTAGCTCGGATCCATCGCCATGTTATAACCGCCCACGGTGCCCGACACGACTCCCTTGCCGAAGCCGGCCACATTGCCCGCCACCACCCCGACGCCACCACCGACGGCTTGACCGGCGACCGGGCCGGGTTGATACGGGCTTCCGGAATTATGGCAGCCGGTGGCAGCCACCAAGGCCAGCAAACCCGCAAAAGCTGTAAGGTTGGAAATGTTTTTCATGGTGAGCCTCTCAACGTTAAATATCGCCTTATTCTTGTGCCGGCATCCACCGGCGTTCAAGCTAAATTTCAGCGCCAGTAACCGCGATGGTAATGCCAGCCGCCCGGGTCGCGCCAATAGGAGGCGCCAATCCAGACCCGGCAGCCATACGGCGGACGCGCCCAGTAGCCCGCGCGCCAGCACCAGCCGTTGTTCCAAACCCATTCGCCGGTGACCCAGACGTAGCCCGGCGCCGGCGCGACCACTACCGGTTGCGGCGGCGGTGCGGACGGCGGCGCTTGCGTCACCACCACAGCGCTGGTGCCCACCGTGTTGGGGGTGTTGATCATGAAACTGACCACCTTGTCCGGCACCCCGGCATCGCGCAGGTCAATGATTTCCGCCGCGCTCAACCGGAACACGGTGTGCGTGGCCTCAATCTGGCTGATGATGACGTCCTCGCTGACACCGGCCCGGGCCAGCGACTTCACATCCGCAAGACTCAACGGCTGGCCCTGATCCATACGGGCGTAGGTCTGGGGCGCCTGCGCCTGCAAACGAGCCTGCTGCTCCCGGTCCATCGAATTGCCGATTAGCCCGCCCGCCACCGCGCCGATGGCCGCGCCGATCAGCGCATCCTGCCCGCCATGGGCCTCGCCCCCGATGGCCGCGCCGGAAACCGCCCCGACCGCGCCGCCCGTCATCATGCCCGAACCGGTGTAGTTCTGGCTGCCATCCGGATTGACACAACCGGTCAAAGCCACCGCCAATACCGCGGCGGCGAAAGGCAAAATGCGATGTTTCATATTCAATTTTTTCTATCCATCAAACAACCAGACAATGGGAAAGATGCTTCGATTCAATAAAAGTTTCAACTTTCGGCGCGTAGCGTCAAGCCGGTGGCTTGAAAATCGGCACCCGGCGCCAACACTCCATTTTGACTTGCGGAATGAATTGCCCTCCGGCGCAACTCCGCCTTTAATGATTGCGTGATTGCAAAACGTGTCATTCCCTGCCTCGACGTCCACGATGGCCAGGTCACGCGCGGCGTCCAGTTCGGCGTCGCCGAAAAGGGCGGTTTGCGCAATGTCGGCGACCCCGTGGAACTCGCCCTCCGCTATAACGAGCAGGGCGCGGACGAAATGGTGTTTTTCGACATCACCGCCACCGCGCACGGCCGCGGCACAATGGTCGAAGTGATCGAACGCGCCGCCGACCAATGCTTCATGCCGCTCACCGTGGGCGGCGGCATCAAGTCCGTGGACGACATGTTCACCATGCTGCGCGCCGGCGCGGACAAGATCAGCATCAATTCCAGCGCGCTCGCCCGGCCGGAGCTCATCCGCGAAGGCGCGGAAAAATTCGGCAGCCAGTGCATCGTGGTCTCCATAGACGCCAAGAAGATTGCGCCGGACAAATGGGGCGTGTTCTCGCACGGGGGACGCAAGGACACCGGGCTGGACGCGCTCGAATGGGCCAAACGCGCCGTGGCGCTGGGCGCGGGCGAGATCGTTCTAAACTCGATTGACGCCGACGGCACGAAGGCCGGGTTTGATCTGGTCATCACCCGCCGCGTGAGCGAAGCCGTGGGTGTGCCGGTGGTGGCCAGCGGCGGCGCGGGCACGCTGGAACACATGGCCGAAGTACTGCTGGCCGGCAAAGCTGACGCCGTCCTCGCCGCGAGCATTTTCCATTTCGGCACTTACACCGTCGGTGATGTGAAGCGGTTTTTGAAGAAGCAGAACATTCCGGTGCGGCTCTGATTAAACTACTTGCCACGCTTACGACTCAAGCACAGCTTGTGGGCATGAAGAAATGGCTGCTGCGGATCGGGCTGGGCTTCCTCGGTGTTCTCGTTTTGCTTTATGCGGTTCTGATGGTCCGGTCATCTCTCCCGGCGACGGTTCACGATCAGGAACTTCAGCTGGTGCGCGCCAGAATTCCCGCAGGATTCAACGCCTTCGACGCCTTACAGACGGCAAAGAGCCAGTTCTGGTGGCCGAAAAATCAAGGGGATCAAATTTATGATCTGGTGCGCGACACCAATTGGGATGCCGCCCTGGCGAGCACCGTCCTGGCCAGCAACCGCGAAATGCTGGCAAGTTGGGATGCCGCCGCGAATATGCCGGCTTTTCAAGTGCCGGCAATCCGGAGCTTTGATGATGACATGTCCTACCTGGCCGACTGGAAAAGATTAACCCAAGTGGCCCAGGTTCGGGAAAATGTTCTCCTGCACAACGGACAGGACAAGGAGGCTTTCGATCAGATCGTAAACCACATCCAGCTTGGCAGACGGATGCAAAATGCCCAAGGCCCTTTGATCCAGTATCTGGTCGGCCTGGCAGTCTGCAACCTGGGGTTGAACCAAATGCAACGCTGGGTGGGCCGGACTGATTTAACGCCGGGCCAGCTGAAAGATTACCTCCGCCAGCTTGAACCAAACCCGGACGAGGAAGCGGCGGCGTTCGCCAACACCATCAAAGCCGAGTATCAATGCCAGTCCAAAGTATTGGACGATTTGCGTCGGGGAAAAGTCCGCGATTCAGAAACCAGCGGTTATTACCACCGGCCAACGCGATGGCTGCCGGTGTTTAATTACAGTCAGACGAAAGCGTTGTGCGCCAATTTCAACCTCAAGCTGATCCAAGCGGCGGCACATCATTATTACGAAGCAAAAGTGACTGATCTGGAATCGCGACCCAGCCTGGCGGCAATGTATTTGAGCGGGAACGCGGTCGGCCAAATTCTGTTTTACATGACGCTGCCCGCGATGACCTCATCGCTGGCGACCAAGTCGAAGGGTAACGCGCAATTGCAGGCCACGCGCACCATCCTCGCCCTGCGCGCCTATCAATTGACGCACGGCCACCTGCCGGCGGACTTGAATGCGCTCGTACCGGAATTTATGGAGGCCGTTCCGATTGATGATTTCGACGGTCAGCCGCTGCGCTATGCACCGGACCGGAAAACCGTCTATTCGGTCGGCAAAAACCTCAAGGACGACGGCGGCGATGATCGCGGGTCAGATACGGAACCGGCGTCCCAACGCCATTTGGACCTCGTTTACAAATTTGATTTTTGAGAAGACTTTCTACCTGCGATGAAACCACGACGCACTCAAAACCATTCCGCCGCCCTGACGCTAACGGAAGTAACGGCGGTCATCGGTGTGGTGGCGATACTGTGAGGCCGCGTCGGGCAGGCGTAAAAGCCCGAACATTTCCCAGGTCATGGCTGGAATCCGCAAGGGTTTCGGACACTTCCTTTGGTCGCCGCCAGTTCAGCGGGCCACGAAAGAACGTTCCTTTGCCGCCCGCCATCCCGGAAAGTCGTTAAAAAACGTTACTTTGGCCTCCACCATCCTGCCGGGTGCCAAAATACGCTTCCTTTGGTCGCCGCTATTTTAGCGGGCCACGAAGGAACGTTCCCTTGGCATCCGCTGTCCCAGCGGGCCATGAAAAACGCTTGTTTTGACGTCCGCCAGAAAGAGCAAGGGCCTTGGGAAGGCTGAAATGTCCAAAAACCGGAAGGATTTCAGGCCGGCCGCGCGCGGAAGCTTTTCCAGAGTTTCGCGGGAAGGAGGCCGAGGGCGATGAAGGCGAGCTGGCTCGCCACAAACAGCACCAGCCATTTAAACGCCGCCTCGGTGAACCCGTAGCTGTGCAGTCCGATGCCCAGCATGTTGACCCCAAACCATGACCAAGCGGTGACGACATTGCCGAAGATGGCGCAATTCACCAGTCCACGTTCGCGGATGATCCCGCCCCAGCGCAGGTGCAGGATGAGCGCATTCCATAGAACGATGATGAGCGCGCCGTTTTCCTTCGGGTCCCAACCCCAGAACCGGCCCCACGACTGGTCCGCCCAGATGCCGCCCAGAACCGTGCCCACAAAGCTGAACAAGGTGGCGAAACACACGATGCCATAAATCATCCGGGCGAGTGATTTGCCGGTGGCCGCGTCGAGCGTCCGGGTAAAGAAGCCGCGCAGAATGTAGATCAGCGCGAGGAAGCCCGCCACGAACGTGCTCGCATAGCCGACGGTCACGGCGACGACGTGGGTGGCCAGCCAGAAATTCGTGTCCAACACGGCGCGCATCATTTCCATGGTGTCGCCTTCCAGCGCGAGGTGGTGCGCGATGATGAGCGTAAGGAAGCCGATGCCCGACGCGACGACGAGACCGATGCCGTTCTTGTGGAACCGCTCCAGAATGATGCCCAGCAAACACGCGCCCCAGCCGATGAAGATGGCGGAGGAATAAAGGTTCGTCACCGGCGGCCGGCCTTCCAGCACCATGCGGTAAACCAGCCCGATGGTGTGGATGACAAACGCCAGCCAGACCAGCCAGACCGCCGAGCGGCGGAGCGTCTCGGACAAATTGAACCACGAAAAAATCGCGAGCAGCCCGGCGAGGACGTAAATGACCATCGCATTATAAAACGGCTGCATCTGGTTGAAGAAGACTTCGGCGCGCGCCTTGGCCATCGCCTTGGCCTGCGCCGGGACGAGCTGCGAACGCAGGTCAAGCAGGGCGGCGTTGAAGCCGTCCGGCTGCTTGGCCTCAAGCGCCCCGGCCATTTTCGCCCAATCGCGAACGGCATTGTCAATCGGCACGCCGTTGGGCCTCGGCGCATCGAGCAGGGCGGCGCCCATGCGGCGCCATTCACGGGCGCCGTTGGGCGGGAGGATCAGCGGCGGCTCCAAGTTGGCCATGAACTGAAAGCTTTCGATGTAGGCAACGAAGGCGTTGAAATTAGTTTGGTCGTAGGGCCGGCCGGCCTGCTGCGCGGACACGGCGGCGACGCCAAATGGGATCAGCGTTTCATACGCGGCGAGTTCCGCCGGCCAATCCGGCACGTCGGCGGGCTGCACAGCGTTCCGCAACTGAGCGTAAACCATCAGCCGGTCGTGCAGCTTCACGATGGCGTTCTCGTAGGCGGTGCGGCTGGCGGCCTCTTTGTTTTGAACGCGCTTGCTCTCCTTGTCGAAGGTTTCGAGCGAAGGCTGGAGCTGGTTCCAGGAATAATGCTTGCCGTCCGAATGCTTTGCCGCGTCCTTCTCCGGCAGTTTCAACAGGGAGATCAGGTCGGGATTATCGATGCGGAAGGCCGGCCATTCATCGGCCACGGCGGGGTTCATCATCACGTTCGCCAGCCATTCGGTGGCGGGGATGAAGCGCGGATGCTCGTTCCAGCCCTTCCACGGCTCGGTGTTGAGCGTCTGCTTCTCGCGGATGGCGAGCAGGGAATTGCGCGCCAGCGAATCGAGCGGCACGATGCGGCCATTGGACGTGATGGGTAGCCGGGCAAATTCCGAGTAGGCGAAGTCCTGGTCCTTCGGCGTTTGGAGATTACCGAAGAACCACAGCGCCATGACGAACATCAGAAACGGCGGCAGCCATTTTTGGAAAATCATTTTCATTTCGTCTTCCTTTTTGAAACGAAGCCGGCGAGGTGATACAAGAATTGAATCATCAGGCCTGCGCCCACCATCGCGCAGCCGACGTAGGGTGTCAACCAGCCCGGATTGCGCACGACGGACAACACGGAGGTCGGCTTGCGGCCCGCCGCCTGCGCGGCCTGGCCGGCGTCCATCTGGTATTGATAATAAGTGTAGCCGCCGTACCGCAGCGGATGGTTCATGGAAATCTCGACCTCGCGCTGCTCGCCGGTCTGCGGATTGTCAATGCGGACGCGGCTGCGAAAATCCTTCGGGATATCCGTGCCGGGATACGTCGTATGCGTCGCCTTGAGCAGCGTCAGCGTGAAGGAATGACGGACGCGCGCAGGACGCACCGTGAAGGTAAAGGTTTTTCCGTCCGCATGGATCGCCTGCGGCGCGACGAGGCGTCCGACGATATTTTGCGCCATGCCCGCGCCCATTGGCGAATAGTTGTTCTGCACCGCTTCAACGAGCGCGGCATCGCCGGTCCAGTCGCTCGCCACCCAGGCGCCGAGTGAGCCGGCGGGCGCGAGAAATTCCAGGATCACCGTCGGGACGTTTTTCTGGTCGGTCGTTTTCACGTCCTCCGTCCGGTGGAAGTCAAAGTCCAGCGCGACGCCGTTGGGCGTGAGCGGCGGGGCGTTCGAAAGCATCGGCGCGCGGAAGCTGAGGTCCGAGTTGTGCCAGTTGGTCCGCACGAGGATGGTGAACGGCAGGTTTTCAATCTTCAGTTCGCCGCCGGATTTCAACAATTTTTCGGGAATGGCCGTGACTTGGCCGCCCGAGACAAAATCGAGTTCGTAGTCGCTCGCGCTTTCGGAATAGCCGCGGGTTTCGCCCTCGGCGAAGTGCATCTGCATCTCGCGCGCGAGCATGTCGGTCGAGAGCTGGCCGACGAGCAAGACGATGACGCCGGCGTGCGCGAGCTGGATGCCGAACTTTTTGCGCGAAAATTCAAACCGGTAGATGTGCGCCGAGATCAAATTCACCAGCAGCAGCACGCCGAGCAGATAACCGCCCGGGAGAATCAACGGAACTTTGTGGCCGAACAGATGCGCGCCGATCACCAGCCATTGCTTGAAATAATGCGCCTGCGCGCCGTAAAGCCCCTCGTCCGCCTGCGCCAGCGTGCCGACGAACACCAGCACGATGGAAAAAGCCAGCAGCGTGACGGTCAGCTTGAGCGACGTGAAAAAGCTGACGATTTGTTTCATGGGTGACGCGATGAGGATGGGCGGCGGAAGGTTAAAATATCATTGCCCTGCCGGATATTTTGCGGATTGGACGAACTGGATCAGCGCAGCTTTCTGTTGCGCCACCACCGTTGCATCGCCCATCAGCTTATAAAACCAGGTCTGGCCGTTTAGTGGCAGCACCACGCCGATCAGCCGGGCCGGCTGGCTTGAACGCGGATCGGTGCCCGAAATATCAACCAACGTGCCCTTGACACCGGAAGCGTCAATCGTGGGCAGATTCGAGAGATCGTCCGCCGAGAGCGGCGTCTGGCCAAGCTGCCCGCGCCAGCGGTTCACGTTGGGCTGCAGACCGCCACCGTCGCCGGCGAGCGAGCTGACATTCACCGACGCCGTGGCGTCGCCGCTGCCTGGAATGATGAATTTGGCGACGAGAAATTGGGCGAGCGGGCCTTCCTTCCAATCCGCCGGAACCGTCCAAGTCGGCTTGGCAGCGCTGTCGGAATTACTTCCACCCATGACGGTGGTGCTGGCATTGGGAACCGATGAATTTTGAGGGCCGAGGCTCATGCCGGCGATCGGCGGATGCGAGGGCGGGAGCTGGCTCATATCCGGCGCGGCCGGCGCGGCGGTCGAGTCAAACGACACCGACTTCAAGAAAGCAACGAAGTTTGTCTTCTGGCTTTCGACCCAATCGGCGTCGCCCGACATTTTGAAATACCAGACCGAGCTATCGCTGTGCAAAATGCCGCCCAGAATCCGCTCTGCCGCGCCGCTGTCGGGCTTGGTGCCGGCCAGGTCATAAAGTCCGCTCGATTTGCCGGCAATATCGACGCTTTCCGTCAGCTTCGCCAGTTCGTCTTCCGTGATCGGCGGCTGGCCGACCTGGCCGCGCCAGCGGTTCACGTTCGCCAAATCGCCGCCGGACATGCCGCCGAGCGGGATCACGCTGACATCCGCCGTCTGGCCATTCCCGGAAACGTCAAAACTTGCCACGCGCATCTGCGTCAGCGGCTTTTCCTTCCAGCCATCGGGCAAAACGTATTTTAACTTCGGCAGGCCGGAATTGTCCGGTGCGGCCAGGCCACCGGGCATCGCGGCCGGCATCATGGCCGGAGTCGACGCGGGCGGCGGCGTGACGGCGGAGTCGCTGGCATCCGCTTTATAGACTTTGACGCTGTCGCGGCCGCACCCGGCGACGACTAGCACCAAGATCGTTGCAACCGCGAGGACGGGCCGATGGGCAAGGGCAATGCGTTTCATTTGCAGCCACAATAATAACCTTTTTGGGCCGGGACAGCGAAACTTTCTTTGGCATTTACTCACCAAAAATTGTCATGCCAACGCCAAAAAATGTCGACCCGTCAAGGTGAAGCCTCAACCAACGGCCATATTGAGCAGGAATTCGATGTTGCTCTTGGTCTTCTTGAGCTTGCCCAGCAACAGGTCCATGGCCTCGACCGGCGGCACGCCGGTGAGGGCGCGGCGGAGGATGACGACGCGGCTGCCTTCGTCCGGGTGATAGAGCAGCTCTTCCTTGCGCGTGCCGCTGCGCTCAATGTTGATCGAGGGAAAAATACGGCGGTCCACCAGCGCGCGGTCCAGATGCACTTCCATGTTCCCGGTGCCCTTGAATTCTTCAAAGATGACCTCGTCCATGCGGCTGCCGGTATCCACCAGCGCCGTGGCCATGATGGTGAGCGAGCCCCCTTCCTCGATGTTGCGCGCCGCGCCGAAAAAGCGCTTTGGCTTGTGCAAGGCATTTGCGTCCACGCCGCCGGAAAGAATCTTGCCCGAATGCGGCTGGACGGTGTTATAGGCGCGGGCGAGGCGCGTGATGGAATCCAGCAGGATCACCACATCGCGCTTGTGCTCGACCATCCGGCGGGCCTTTTCGATGACCATTTCCGCGACCTGCACATGGCGCTCCGGCGGCTCGTCGAACGTGGACGAGATCACCTCGGCCCCTTTGCAGGAGCGCTCCATGTCCGTGACTTCCTCGGGCCGCTCGTCGATCAGGAGGATGAACAGGTACGACTCCGGGTTGTTCTTCAAAATCGCGTTGGCGACCTTTTGCATCAGCACCGTTTTGCCGGTGCGCGGGGGCGCGACAATCAGGCCGCGAGTGCCTTTGCCGATGGGGCAGACCAGATCCAGAACCCGCGTGCTCAATTCGTCGGCCGCCGTTTCGAGAATGAAACGCTTGTTCGGGAACAGCGGCGTGAGGTTGTCGAAATGCGTCTTATCCTTCGCCTTGTCCGGCTCCTCGCCGTCCACGGCCTCGACTTTCAGCAGCGCGAAAAACTTTTCCTTTTCCTTCGGCGGCCGGATCTGGCCGGTGATCAGGTTGCCGGTCTGCAAATCGAACCGGCGGATCTGAGACGGCGAAACATAGATATCCTCCGGGCATGGCAGGTAGTTGAAACTCTGCGAACGCAGGAAGCCGAAGCCCTCCGGCAAAACCTCAATGACGCCCTCGGAGAAGAGCACGCCGGCGCGCTCGGCATTTTTGGAGAGGATGTGGTAAATGACCTCATGCTTGCGCATGGTACCGAAGTTTTCCACGCCGTATTCCTTCGCCATCGTGTTCAACTCCGTCATGTTCATCCCCTGCAACTTGGCGATGTTCAAAGACGTGGCGATGCGGTCGCGCTGATAACCGACACGCCGTTCGGCGAACCGCGTGTCTTCGTTCGTGGGCTCGACCGGGGCGGATGGCGGCCGCAGTTCTTTGGATGAACCGGCGGAAAACCGGGAATTGTCTTTCCTGGCATCCTCCGACGCGGCGGCTTTGATGCTGTCCACCGTCCGTTCGGCCGGCAATTCCGGCTCGCCCGGGACGGGCGCTAATTTTTCCGCCGGGGAGGCGGGCGGTTCGAACATCGGGGCGGGCGCGGCCGCCGATTCCTGGGCGACGGCATCCGACGCGGCGGTTTTGGCCGGCTTGCGCGGGACTTTTTCTTTTTTGACGGGAACTTTGGCCATAAATATTTGTTGTAGGCTGACCGGGGATTCCGCCGGACGCCGGCGCAACGTCGGGATAATTCGTCCCACGTTGGACGGGCTGCGTCAGGATTAGTTCAATTTGATTTTACCAACCGATGGGGTTTAATTTGTTCCTCAAATCGGCAAGGGGAATTTCGCAGTCAGCGAAGGCAGAATCGCGCATCTCACCGGCCAAGTCAAATCTGTTTTTTCATGGGAAAAGTTTGGACCCGGTGGCCACCGGGTCCTTCCTGACTCATTTTGGATGCGGGATGAAACGACCCTGTTTGCGGCCCGATTCCGGCCGGATTGTCACTTTACCAAAACTTTACCAAGGAGATGGCCAAATTTTGTAAGTGCTTGATAGAGCATCCGGAACTTTACCTTTTCTTTACCAAAAAAAAGTTTTGGAAGGTA
>CAIQEI010000011.1 GCA_903870815.1 uncultured Verrucomicrobia subdivision 3 bacterium | reverse complement strand
GCGAGCAAAAAATCAAAACCATCTTGAATCAGATGGATCCGAACCGCGCGGAGGTCGAACTGGTTCGCGCGGAGGAAAATATCTGGCCTGGCTGGACGACGCGGAGCTTGCAGGTGCCGGAGGAGTATTTTGCCCGGCGTGAACAGGAATGGGCGCTGGCCGACCGCATCGTAGTGAACTCGGAATTTTCCCGCCAGGCCCTGTTTCAGCAAGGTGTGCCATCCGAAAAGCTGACTGTTATTCCACTGTGTTTCGAAGCTGGCGAAGCAACCCGCACATCGCGAACCGCAAACCGCAAATCCAGCGCGCCGGTTCGCGTGCTGTTTCTCGGCCAGGTGATTCTGCGCAAGGGGATTCAATACTTGCTCGCGGCGGCGCGGCAACTGGAGCGGGAGAATATTCATTTCGATATAGTGGGACCCGTTGGAATTTCCCGGGAGGCAATCGCGACCGCGCCGGGCAACGTGACTTTTCACGGTCGCATCAGCCGTGATCAGGCGGCAGCTTGGTATCGGCAGGCCGACGTGTTTGTGCTACCGACGCTTTCGGATGGTTTTGCCCTCACGCAACTGGAAGCGATGGCTCATGGCTTGCCGGTCATCACCACGCCATGTTGCGGGGATGTGGTCAGTGATGGTTCGGATGGTTTTATCGTTCCAGCCCGTGATGTTGGGGCGCTGGTGCGGGCATTCCAGAGGTATATTGCACAGCCAGCATTGCTGTCTTCCCAATCAGCATCAGCCTTGGTGAAAGCCGGGCAGTTCACCCTTGACCGGTTGGCCACCAACTTGACGCGGTTGGAGGCTCATTTGAAGTGATCTGTCATGAAATAGAATGCAGAAATACTGAATGATAAAGTGAAGCCTATATTGAACATTTTGCCGATTGCCGGTTTGTTTTTTAAATCTTACCTGTTTCCGCTTTTGATTATTGATTACCTGTGTTTGAACTACTGTCCATGTTGCCCATCGCCTTCTGGGTGGTGATTGCCCTACTGATTGGCGGTGGAGTTTGGTCGTTCCGGCGCATGAGTGATGGCACCGGTCTCCCCATGCTGGCGGTGCTGGACACGGCGGCCGCCTGGTATGTTGGCGACGCTTTCTACAATGATTACGCCAACAACCACGCCAAGCTTTTTGATGCTGCCACTTTGCAGGGCGCGTGGTGGCAGGTCGCCTGGTTCCTATTGGTGTTTCTGGTGGCCACCCCGCCGCTTCATCGGATGATTAATGTCCGTTACCTTGACCGTCGCAGCGGCGTGCTCCAGTTGTTCAAGCACGGGATCGGGTATGCGGCAATACAAAAACAATTGAATCTGTTGTTTCGCGGGTGCATCGTGGTTTGGGTCATCCTGTTTCTGATTGCGGTGCTGGCACTCAAGGGGCAGGTCGTCTACTACCTTTTCCCTTTTCTTGGCTACCGGGCCAGTCCCTGGTCGCACGGGCAAATCGGGGCTGGTTTTGACTGTTTTTCCATTCTGGCGGTCTATCTGCAATTGCTGACCGCCACAATGTTTGGCGTGGTGGCAGCCCTGGCCACGGATAGTCGTATCCGCCGCCAAGCCTTGATTTTCTGCCTGCTAGCGTGGCCCTTCTTTATTTTTGACCGCACACGTAATTCAATGCTAGCCATGGTGGTTCCCGCCATTTTGTGCTGGGCGTTTTTGCGGTTGCGGGGAGGGGTGGTCAAAAAAGGGCTGGTGTTGCTGGCGTGCTTTCTCGTCATCAATACCTGGATGAAATTTGTCATAGCCAACCGCTCCGGCATGAGTATCACGGCCGCCTTTAAGGAAAAGGGATTAAATTTGGCGGAGCAAAAAAACACGCACAACCAGGGTTTAAACATGTTTGAGGAATTATGCTGGGTCAGCACCTTCATTGATAACGGTGCTTATCACGTCAACTGGGGCGCACGCTATTTTGCCGAACTAGTAAACCCGATTCCGCGCGGCCTGTGGCCCGGCAAACCGTTGATTGGGCTAGATTACGCCATCGCCCGCGGACATCATGCAACTGGTCCCAATGGGGCAGTGGATACCACCATTTCCACCGGTTTCATCGGCCAGGGCGTGGTCAACTTCGGGCGATTTTTCGGGCCAATGGCAGCGGCGCTGTTGATGAGCCTTTGGGTCGTCTGGCTGGCCCGGCTGGATTTAAATGTCCAGGCACTGGGCCGGTTGCCTTTGTATAGCCTCGGATTGATTTTCACATTTAACCTGGGCCGCGACATCACATTGATAACCCTTTATCCGTTTGTATTTGGCGCGCTGGCCGTCTGGTGGCTGGATCGTCATCGTCCACAAATTACCCGGACAGTTCCGGCAGCAGAAGCGCCCGGGCAATCGGCCAGCCGCCCGCGTCCACCAGCGGGCCGGTCATTCGCCTTTGCCGGGCGCTCGTCAACGGGTGGATTTGTAAAACGAAAACCGTACCAGACGGGGTTGGCTCACGTCCATACGGAGTTGAAAAATCCCGGGTCCGCTGCCGGCGATGAGCATCCGTCAGCTTGAGTTCAAATTCCCTGACCGATTTTTAGCGTGGATCATTCTTCAATCTCATCGGCCAGCGGCAGTGGAAATGCATTGCCGGCCGCCACCCGGGTCGCCGTCTTGTTCCATCGTTTCGGCCCGTATCATCATGCGCGCCTGAATGCGGCCGGACGACTGATGTCGGTTTGGGGCGTGGAAGCCTGCGCCTCCGAAGGCACCTACGCCTGGGAAAAAGTGGAAGGCGCGGCCGCCTTCACGCGCGTCACGCTGACTCACCGCGATTCCGGCGACCGGCAATGGAAACAGGAACTGCGCCGCAAAATGTGGCGAACCCTTGACAAAATCAAGCCGCAGGCCGTCGTGGTTCCCGGCTGGGCCTCCGCCGATGCCTTGAGCGCCCTCTTGTGGTGCGCGGAAACGCATACGCCCTCGGTGGTCATGTCCGAAAGCACCGCGTGGGACGAACCGCGCGTTCTGTGGAAGGAATCGATAAAAAGTCGGCTGGTGAAACTGAATTCTGCCGGGCTGGCCGGCGGCGGTCCACATGCCGATTACCTCGTCCAGCTTGGCCTCGCCCGCGCTCGCGTCTTCCTCGGCTATGATGTCGTGGACAACGCCTATTTTTCGGGCCAGACCGATTTCATCCGCAATCCGCAATCTGAAATCCGAAATCTTCAGGCTTTGCCGGAAAAATATTTTCTGGCGAGCGCGCGTTTTGTGGAGAAAAAAAATCTATTCCGGCTCATTGAGGCGTTTGCGCGGTATCGCGAACTAGCGGAAGTAAAACCAGAAAGCAGAAAGCAAAAAATAGAAGCTAACGAATGCCCCGCCCCAGCCCTCTTTCCAGACGGTGAGGAGAGGCGGCGGAAATCGGACATTTGGAACCTGGTTCTGCTTGGGGATGGACCGTTCAAACCGGGGTTGCAAAAGTTGATTGCGGAGCTCGGCCTCGGAAACTGCGTCTATCTGCCGGGCTTCAAGCAATATGCCGATTTGCCGGCGTATTACGCCTTGGCGGGCGCTTTTGTTCACGCGAGCACCACGGAACAGTGGGGGCTGGTTGTGAACGAAGCGATGGCTTCCGGCCTGCCGGTTTTGGTATCCAACCGCAGCGGCTGCGCCGCGGATTTAGTTTTGCCGGGTGTGAACGGCTTTCAATTTGATCCAGGCAACGTGGATGAACTCTCCCAGCTGCTGCTGAAAACTTCTGCCGGCAATTTTCCCCTCGCCGATTTTGGCGCCGCCAGCCGCCGGATCATTTCCGCATGGGGGCCGGAACGATTTGCCGCCGGGTTGAGCGAGGCAGTCGCTGCGGCCTTGAAAAATCCGCGTCCCCGCGTCGGTATGGTTGACCGGCTCCTGCTGCGCCTACTTTTGCGCCGGTGAAGCCGTAGGGGGCGGTGCTATTAACTTTCAATTTTTGAAATGATCAAGTCGGCTCATCTCACGGCTTCGGTTTCGCGGAAAGCCGGTGGGCTGCTGGACGCGGTGTCGCGTCTGGCTCAGATGCAGCAACGGCAAGGCATGGCGGTGAAGGTCTTTGGCCTGTGGGATGAATTCGCCGAAGAAGATATGAAGGCCTGGCATCCGGTTTCGGTTGCCATTTTCAAACCAACTTGGCCTAAGCTGATTGGCCAGTCACTCCAATTCCGGGTAGCGCTGAATGATTTTGCGCCGGACATCAGCCACACCCACGGCCTTTGGCTATATCCCAGCATTGCCGCCAAAAATTATAGCCAGAAAAATAACCGGCCCTACCTCATTTCGCCGCATGGCATGCTGGATCCGTGGGCATTGAAAAATTCCCGCTGGAAAAAAATGATCGCCGATTGGCTATTCGAGCGGGAACATTTGCGCGGCGCGCAATGTCTGCGGGCGCTGTGCGTGTCGGAAGCACATTCCATCCGGCAACACCAACTCAAAAACGCCATTGCCGTCATTCCCAATGGAATCGATCTGCCGACCGGAACAGATTCCTCCGCGCCGCCGTGGAAAGAGGTGATTGAACCCGGAAAAAAAGTGCTGCTTTTTTTGAGCCGGATTCATCCGAAAAAAGGACTGGTAAATCTGTTGAAAGCCTGGGCCCAAATTCGGATATCGGAAATTCGGAATTCGACAGAATGGGTGCTGGCCATCGCCGGTTGGGACCAGGGCGGGCATGAGGAGTTGTTGAAAAAACTCTGCACGGAATTACGGATGCCATTCACGGACGTCCGGGATCAGCCGCCGGCATCCAGCCTCAAACCTCCCGCCTCGGTCATCTTTCTTGGACCGCAATTCAACACCGCCAAGGCCGCCTGCTATCATCATTGTGACGCGTTTGTGTTGCCTTCGGTTAGCGAAGGTTTGCCGATGGTGGTGCTCGAGGCGTGGGCTCATTCCAAGCCGGTCGTCATGACGCCGGAATGCAATTTGCCGGAAGGTTTTCAAGCCGACGCGGCGATCAGGGCGGAAGCCACCGAAGCCGGTCTTGCTGCGGGGCTGAACGAACTTCAACGCATGACGGATAGCGAGCGGATCGACATGGGCCGCCGCGCACGCGATTTGGTGGTGGCGCGGTTTACCTGGTCGCGGGTCGCGGAACAATTGCAATCAATCCAGACTTGGATATTGGGCGGCGGCGGGAAACCGGATTGCCTCCTGGATGCTTGAAGGTCTCGCCTCGAACCGGTTACTATTCAAAACGAAATGAGCGAATCCCCATCCAAGAATGGCGGCGACCAATCGGCGTCTGTGACGGCTGGTCCGTCATTGCCGGTGGATTTGTCACGCTATTCGCCGGGCACATTTGACCGGGGTGCCGGACATTTGAAAGAAGCACTTTGGCTGGTCGTAAGTTTGATTTTGTTCCGGCTGTGTCCTTTCAGTTGTTCCGCCTTAAAACGGGCAGTTCTGCGTGCGTTCGGGGCGCACATTGGGCGCGATGTCACCATCAAACCGCAGGTCAAAATCACCTTTCCGTGGAAGCTGACGGTCGGCGATCACGTCTGGCTCGGCGAGGAATGCTGGCTGTTGAACCTGGAACGACTGGTCATCGGTAGCCACGCCTGCATTTCCCAACGCGCCTTCATCTGCACCGGCAGCCACGATTACAAGCGCGCCAGCTTCGATTTGATCACCCGGCCGGTCACGCTGGAGGACGGAGTTTGGGTCGGAGCCGGTTGTTGGGTCGGTCCCGGTGTGACGCTCGGCAACCATGCGGTTTTGACCGCGGGTTCCGTGGCTACAAAAAACCTGACCGCCCAAGGAATTTATCGGGGCAATCCCGCCGTGCTAGTGAAGCAGCGCGTTATTGCTTGAGCAGCCATACGTAAATCAACATGGACACGCCTGAAAATTCTTCCAACGCCGCGCGGATTCATCTACCGGTACAACCCGTGAAAAGCCGCTCCATCCTGAAATGGGCGCTGGTGGTTTTGCCTTTGGGCTATCTGTGGTTTCGACTGATTGACAATCTCCGGCTGGAATGGTCCTCGAACCCGCAATACAGCTACGGTTTGGTGGTTCCACTGCTGGTGATTGGCTTGCTGCTTCGACGCTGGCAATCGGTAGCAAACCGCCCGACGGATTTAGTATCCGCCAATCCGTGGCAGGCGATATTCCTTTGCGGTGTGCTGGCATTTCTTTACCTGCCCACCCGGCTTATCGAAGCCGCCACGCCGGAATGGCGGCCCCTTCAATGGCTGCTGGGGATTGAAACGGTTGGACTGACGCTTTATGCCGTTTATCTTGGCGGCGGGAAAAGCTGGCTGAGGGAGTTTGCCTTTCCAGTGGCGTTCTTTTTGGTGGCGGTTCCGTGGCCCACGCTTATCGAAGCGCCGATCATTCAAGGTTTGAGCCGCATGAATGCCTCACAAGTGGTAAATGTCTTGGGCTTTCTAGACGTGCCGGCCATCCAGCACGGGAATTTGATTGAAGTCAGCACCGGGTGGGTGGGCATCAATGACGCATGTAGTGGTATCCGCTCCTTTCAATCCAGCCTGATGATTTCACTTTTTCTGGGGGAATTTTATCGGTTCAACTGGCAGAGAAGACTGTTGCTGATTCCTATCGGTTTTGGGCTGGCGCTGCTGTTGAACCTTTGCCGCGCCTCTCTGCTCACCTGGATTGCGGCAAAAAAAGGCATGGGTGCGATTGCTGAATATCATGACGAAGCGGGGCTGACAATTTTGCTTGTCTGCACGGCGCTGCTGTGGGGCGCGGCATGGCTGATGAGTCGCTGCCACCCCCCCGCCGGAATAACGGCGGGGGCGGGTGGGGTAACACCGCCTGGGACCAACGACGGCGACACCATCGGGCGCTGTCTGAACCGGTTTGGCTTGGTGTTGATCGTCTGGCTGATCGTGGTGGAGAGCGGGGTGGAGATCTGGTATCGGATTCGGGAATCACATTTGAAACCCGGCCCCAGCTGGTCGGTAAATTTTCCCGAAGACAACGCGACCTTTAAGACATTACCACTGACTACGGAAGAGCATGAGTTGCTACGTTTTGACAGCGGCCAGAAAGGACAATGGCAGGAAACGGACGGCACCGTCTGGCAGGCTTTTTATTTTGATTGGAAGCCCGGGCGAATCGCCGGTTATCTGGCCAAGCGTCACACGCCGGACATTTGCATGACGGCCAGCGGGTTGAAAATGACCGCCGGCCCGGAGCTGATGGTGCTAGAAGTAAACGGCGTCGAATTACCCATGCGACACTATGTGTTTGATAGCTCCACTGGCCCGCTGCAGGTTTATCAATGTCATTGGGAGGCCGGCATGGGACTGGACACCTATACGGCGGACGAGTCGTCCCGCTTCAATCTCATCCGCGCCGTTTGGGCCGGCCGGGGTAACCAAGGGCAAAAAGTTTTGGAAATCATCATCACGGGCTGCGACGATTCCAATTTGGCCAGGCAGGCCCTTGGACACCAGTTGGTCCACTTGATCAAAGTGGATCAATAAGAACTTGCGAAGCCATTCCCTAATGAAACTGAAACCAAAAAAAGTTTTTGTCAGTGGCTGTTTTGACATGCTGCACAGCGGGCACGTCCGATTTTTGGAGGAGGCGGCCGGTTACGGTGACGTTTACATTGGTCTCGGCTCGGATCAGACCATCCGGGAGTTGAAAGGCCGCGCGCCGGTCAATACCCAATCGGAGCGAAAATATCTCCTGGAAGCATTACGGTTCGTCAAGGGATGCCAAGTCAACCGCGGCACGGGCATCATGGATTTTCTGGCGGAATTGAAACGGGTCGCCCCAGATGTTTTCATTGTGAACGAAGACGGCAACACGCCGGCCAAAGCCGAACTGTGCCGCCAGCTGGGCATCGACTATGTGGTCTTAAAACGGCTCCCGCAGGCGAATTTGCCAGTGCGATCCACCACCAGCCTGCGCAAGGAATGCCTGATCCCCTACCGGCTTGATCTGGCGGGCGGCTGGCTGGATCAACCATTCGTTTCCAAGCATGGCGCCGGCCCGGTACTGACTATTTCTCTGGAGCCGATTATGGAGTTCAATGACCGCAGCGGCATGGCCTCGAGTTCCCGCCGCCGCGCCATTGAACTCTGGCAGACGGACCTGCCTGAAGGCGACCGCGCGAAGCTCGCCAAAACGCTCTTTGCCTTTGAAAACCCGCCCGGCACGGAAATTTTTGCCGGCTCGCAGGATGCCATTGGCATCGTTTATCCAGGATTGAACCGCCTCGATTACCATGGCCAATACTGGCCGGAAAAAATCACCTCCCGGCCCGATGAGAAAATTCTCCGGTGGATTGAGCTGCATTTGTATCTGGTGCCGCTGGGTCCGCGGCCGCCGGGCTTCGACGTTTTCCAGGGCAAAAGCATCACGCCGGCCCGGGTGCGCGCCCTGGCCGCCGCCGCGGAGGGTTGTTGGAACGCTATTGAAAAAATGGACTTGGAGGAATTTGGCCGGCAGTTCCGGGCCTCGTATGAAGCCCAGATCGCGATGTTTCCGCAGATGAGCAATACGGCGATAAAAAAAATGATCCGGCATTATGCCCCCGTTTCCGCGGGCTGGAAACTGTCCGGCGCGGGCGGCGGTGGCTATCTCGTCCTGGTAGCACGCCAGTCCGTTCCGGGCGCCATCCAGCTAAAGATTCGCCGGCCGAATGTTTGACCTACCTGCCGTGAAAATCCTACTGCTTAACCAGGTTTTTTATCCCGACGTCGCCGCCACGGCTCAATACCTGAGCGACTTGGCGGCCGCGCTCGCGGAACGCGGCCATAAGGTCACGGTGGTCAGCGGCCGCCGGGCGTATGAACATCCTGAAACCATTTTTCCGGCCTGCGAAACTTGGCGCGGTGTGAACATCCTCCGGGTTTATTCCACGCGCTTCGGCAAGTCGGCCCGGTGGCGGCGCGCTGCGGATTTCGCCAGCTTCCTCATATTCAGTTGCGTCCGGCTCCTGTTTTTGCGACGTCACGATGTGGTGGTGGCCCTGACCACGCCGCCGCTGATATCTTTTTTGGGCGCGTGGCGGGCTAAGTTGTGGCAGGCCCGGTTTTGTTATTGGGTTATGGATTTCAATCCCGACGAGGCCGTCGCCGCCGGCTGGCTCCGGGCAGATTCGTTCGCGGCCAGATGGCTGGAGCGGATGTCCCGGTTCAGTCTTCGCCGGGCCGACGTCATCATCGCGCTCGACCGGTTCATGCGCGATCGTATCGTGGCCAAGCAGATTGCGCCCGAAAAAGTCGCCGTGATCCCGCCATGGTCACAGGACCGGCAAGTGGCGTTTGACGTGGCCGGGCGGGAGGCGTTTCGCGCGGCGCACGGGTTGACGGAAAAATTCGTGGTGATGTATTCCGGCAACCACAGCCCGGTGCATCCGCTGGACACCTTGATTCAGGCGGCCGAACAATTGCGCGAGCATACAGATATAATATTTTGCTTTATCGGCGGCGGCAGCGAATTTACGCGAGTAAAACAATGGGCGGCGCAAAACTCACAGGTGCTCTGTCTGCCCTATCAGCCGCTGGAAAAATTATCCGCCTCGCTTTCGGCGGCTGACGCGCATCTGGTGGTAATGGGCAATGCCATGCTCGGACTGGTGCACCCGTGCAAGATTTACAACATATTAACCGTGGGGGCACCGGTGATTTACCTGGGGCCGGAACCAAGCCATGTCACGGAGATTATCGACGGGCTGGTGCCGCGCCATCCATGGGTGGGCGTCCGACATGGTGCAGTACGGGAACTGGCTGAGCAGATTCTTGAATTGCGCCGGAATACCGCCGGATGCGACCATCACCCGCCGGCGGGGGTGGAGACACACTTTTCACAAGCTACTTTGCTGCCGCGTTTGGTGGCCGTGATTGAAACTGGCTACCATAAAAATTGACCAATATGACCGGACCGACCTCCAGCTTGAATCCGCGCTTGCCATATGTTTGGTGATTTAGACAAGTATATTTTAGTATTTCTCACCGGCCTTGTCGTGACCTATCTGTTCACGCCACTGGTGCGGAGCCTCGCCATCCGGTTCGGAGTGGTGGATTTGCCTGATGCCCGGCGACCGCATAAACGGCCGACCGCGCGGGGCGGCGGCGTGGCGGTGGTATTAGGAGTTCACGTCGCTTGCCTGGTGGCAGTCTGGTTCCCCTGTCCGCAAATCGCCGGAGCGCTTGATTTTGTCTGGTGGGAGAAATTCGCACTGGCGTCCCTGGTGTTGTTAGCGGTCGGCATCGTGGATGATATCCGGGGCATGAAGCCGTTGATCAAACTTGGCGGTCAGGTTTCGGCCGCCTTGTTCATGTGGTTTTCCGGAACGCACTTTGGTCAGTTACTCGGCCACGATTTGCCGGCACCAGTCGACTGTGTGCTGGTGGTGGTCTGGCTGGTGGCCATCATCAATGCCTTTAACCTGATTGACGGGCTGGACGGATTGGCGGCGGGGCTGGCCATCATTTCCGCCGTGGGTTTGTCCGGGATTTTGTTGATGCAGCATATTCCCGGCGAGGTGCTGTTGCTGCTGGGTTTCATCGGCGCCTGCCTTGGATTTTTACGGTATAATTTTCATCCGGCCAGCATTTTTCTGGGTGACACCGGCAGCATGTTCATCGGGTTCACGCTGGGTGTGGTTTCCCTGCAAACCTTCAACAAGAACACGTTCCTGATTTCCATGACCATTCCCATCATGGTGCTGGGCGTGCCGATTTACGACGCGCTGCTGGCGATCTGGCGTCGGTCCGTCCGCTCCTGGATGAGCGGCAAAAATGCCGGCACCCGGCGCGGCATCATGCAGCCGGATGTGGAGCATCTGCATCATCGCCTCATCAAGTCCGGCTTCAGCACCCAGCGGGTGGCCACGTCACTTTATGTGCTTAACGGCGCTCTGGTGACGGTCGGCTTGCTAATCATGTTTTTCCAGTCGCACGCGGCGGGCATTTTCCTGATTGCGCTGCTGGCGGGTGTGTATGTGTTGCTGCGGCAGCTCGCCGTCATTGAACTGCGCGAAACTGGCCGGGCTTTGTTGATGGGGCTGCACCGGCCCACGCATACCACGTTCAAGGCGCTGGCGTATCCGGTCTGGGACATGGCTTGGCTGGCGGGTTCGTTGGCCTTGATCATGTGGGGCATCGAAGGACAGGCGGTGGATTTCTGGCATACTTGGTTTGTCGACCTGCCGGTCTGGGTGACGCCGACTTTCTCGCTGCTCGCTCTTTCGCGGACGTATGTTACCTATTGGCCGCGCGCCCGGCTTCGCGATGTGTTGATGGTTTTAGTTTGGCTGCAGACGGGAATTCTTTTTAGTTTGGGCCTCGCCTTGGTCATTGATCCGGCGCAGGGTGCAAAATGGGTTCTTCGGGCGGTTCTGGTTGCGGCGATGAGCCATCCCGTGATTCTGGCTTCAAGGTTGTTCTATCGCAGCATTGAAGAACTAATGTTATGGCTGAAGCGGCAGGGGGAGGCGGCGGGCGAAATCGAACGGGTGCTGCTCTACGGAGCGGGACTCCGCGCGCAGTTATTTTTGAAGGATCGTGCGCTGAGAACCTCTCGCAAACCTGACGGACGCCTGATTCTGGGGCTCGTTGATGATGAAAAGTCGTTGCATTTCCAGTGGGTTTATGGATTCCTAGTGCTGGGCGGACTTAAAGAGTTGCCGGTGTTGATTGAACGGCGGAAAGTCACCCGGATTATCATCGTTTCGGAGTTATTGCCGGAAAGCCGCGCTGCAATTCAAGAAATCGCGGCGCGGACTGGCATGAAATTGAGCGAGTGGCAACCGGAAGAGCAAGAACTCGTTTTATCCGCCCGCTGAAGTCGCCCAGATCAAACCGACAACCGATTTAATCATGCGCAAATCCATCATCATTGCCGGCTGCATCGTCACGATGCTCCTGGGTTATACTGGCTACCGGGGTTATCAGGTCTGGAAGCAAAGTCACTGGCTCGTCATGGCCAACGACTATGCCGCCAAGGGCGATCTCCGCAACGAACTGCTTTGCCTCCAACAGGCGCTGCGATTGAATCCCCAGAATCAGGAAGCCTGCCGCCTGATGGCGAACCTGGCCGATGCCCTGCACTCGCCCGGTGCCCTGATCTGGCGGCAACGCATGGTCGATCTCAACCCCAAGTCAGTGGCGGACCGCCTGGCGCTGGCCCAGACGGCCATGACTTTAAAAGATTTTGCCTTGGCTTCAAATGCCCTGGCCGCCGTGGATGATAGCGGGAAAAATACCGCCAATTATCAGAACGCTGCGGGAGTTCTGGCCACCGGCGCCGGACATTTATCCGAAGCCGAAGCGCACTTCACCGAGGCGGTCCGTCTGGATCCAGCGAATCCCATCTTGATAATGAATCTGGCGGTGCTGCGCCTGAACGGCACCGACACTTTAGACCAGGCTTCGGCACGGATTGATCTGCAGCGGATCACCCTCAACTCAACCAACCCGGCGATCTGCAGTCAGGCCCGGCGCGAACTGGTGGTGGATGCCATCCGTCAGGATGACCTTGACGCGGCCTTGAACCTGGTGAAGAACCTGGTGCAATCGACCAACGCACAGTTCTCCGACCGCCTTATGCAACTTGATCTGTTGCAACGGACCAAAAGTCCGGAATACAAAACTACCCTTGCCTCGTGCGAGCGCGAAGCGGCGGAGAACCCAGTCAAACTGTCGGACATGACCAACTGGCTGATGCAAAGGCCTTCAGTGGCTGAAGCGCTGACATGGTTGCAGAGCCTGCCGATGCAGATGCAGACAAACCAGCCGGCGGCCCTATTGGCTGCCCAGTGCCAGGTGCAGTTGCGCTACTGGCCGGGAATGCAAACCGCCCTTCAGAAACAAAACTGGGGCGAGCTGGATTTCATGCGGCATGCGTTTCTGGCCCGCGCCCTGCGCGGACAGGACTTGAACGACGCCTCGTCGTCCGAGTGGGTGGTGGCGCAGAAATACGCCGGCGACCAGAAGGGCAGCCTGATTTCGCTATTACGTCTCGCGGCGGAGTGGAAGTGGGATAGCGAAGTGGAGCAAATCCTTTGGATTGTGGTGAAACGGTATCCGGAGGAGAAATGGGCGACACCCATATTAGCCCAGACCCTCATGACCAGCGGCCGCACCCGCCCCTTGATGCAATTATTCGCCATCCTGTCCAGCCGGTCGCCGGACGATTTGGAATTGAAAAACAACTTGGCCTTCACCGCCATGCTTTTGGGGGCGCAGGAGCTTAATCCTTTTGACTTGGCTCGAGAGGTTTATGCCAAATCACCGAAGAATCCAACCTTTGCCGCCACCTACGCCTTTTCACTGTACCTGCAGAAGCAAACTGCCCAGGCGCTCAAGGTCATGCAGCAGCTCGCCCCCAAGAATCTGGACGACCCTTCGATCGCCGGCTATTACGGTCTGATTCTAAAAGCGACGGGTGATAATGCCAAAGCCGCCATCTATCTGCGCCGGGCTTCCGGGGGACAGCTATTGCCGGAAGAACGGAAACTGTTTAACCTGGCCGAAAGCCAATGATTTAACCGGAACAATACCCCGTTAATTCTAAAAAACAGGTCGGCCACACAGCCGGCCTGTTTTGTTTTTGACGATGAGAATAATCTAGCCGACGGGAATTATCCGCCATTCAATGCTGTGGCGGCATTTGCCGAAAGCCGGCTCATAGGCAAATTCCCTTTCACCCGCTTGTCGGCTGTGCCATTCTCCCGCGGTGACGCGCACGGAAAAACTGCTGGCCGAACTCATTGCTCTGCCGAGCGTAAACCCCGCCTTTTTGCCGCCGCGCCATCCGCACGCCGGGGAAAAATTAGTCGCCGATTTTCTGGCCGTCACCGCCGCGCGCACCGGGTTGGTGGTTGAGCTTCAACAAGTCTTGGCTGGACGTTTCAACGTTATCATCCGCCTGTTGCCGCGCGGCAAAATCAAGCAAACCATCCTGCTCGCACCGCATCTAGACACCGTCGGCGGGGACGGTACGCAATTCATTCCGCGGCGCAAACACGGCCGGCTTTACGGCCGGGGCGCGTGCGACACCAAAGGCTCCGTCGCCGCCATGCTCACTGCATTGAGTGAACTGGCGGGATCCAAATCCCGCCCCCAGACGACAGAGGTCGTCTTCGTCGGCTTGATTGACGAGGAGCACGCGCAGGCAGGCTCCCGCGCGCTGGTGGCCAGCGGCTTCCGGGCGGACCTCGCCATCATCGGCGAACCGACAAAGCTGCGGGCAGTCACCGCGCACAAGGGCACCCTCTGGCTGGAACTTGTCACGCACGGCCGAGCGGCACACGGCGCAACGCCCCATCTCGGTAAAAACGCAATTCTTACCATGGCGCGCATCGTGGACGTTTTGGAAACGGATTATGCCGTGCAATTGCGACGGCGGAAACACCAGCAGCTCGGCGTTGGCACGGTGAATGTGGGGAAAATATCCGGTGGTGCCCAGCCGAACATTGTGCCGGATAGCTGTACGATTGCTATCGACCGGCGCACGCTGCCGGGGGAGACGGAAATTTCCGTCCGCCGGGAAATCACCGCACTGCTGCGGGCGAAAAAGTTGTCCGCGAAAATCTTCAGCGCCAAGCTCGCACCCGCGCTGCCGCTTGAGACGGATCCCCGGCTGCCGCTCGTCCGGCAATTTTTGCGCGCGGTAGATCAACGGCGTCCGCTCGGCGTGGATTATTTTTGCGACGCGGCGGTGCTGGCGGCGGGCGGAATTCCAGGCTTGGTCTTCGGGCCGGGCGATATTGCTCAGGCGCACACGGCGGACGAGTGGATTTCACTGGGCGCCTTGGAGCGCGGAAAAGAATTGCTGCTGAACTTCCTTAAATCGCTTCCCTGAATGCGGCTGCTGCCGTATTTTCCCCCCGCTCATGGCCACCGAAAACTCTGTAACGATTCCGACAATTGACCACAAGCCGCACGCGGCGTTTTTCCGCCAAAGCGGCTGGCTGATGATTGCGAATATCGCGGGCGGGGCGATGACTTGGGGCGTGCATTTTCTATCCAAGTCCATTCCTGAATCGGAATACGCGGCGTTCGGCACACTGCTGATGGTCGTTGCGTGCCTGCCAACCATGCCGCTTCAGATGGTGTTCGCGCAGCAGTCGGCTCTGGCGCTGGCCACGGGGCGGCGGGGGCAGTTGTCGGGATTGATCCGGCTGGCTTGGCTGTGGACCTTCCCCGTGTGGGCGCTGGGCACGCTGGTGGTCCTTTTTTTTCAAAGGCAGATCGTCGCCGGCTGGCATTTGCCGTCCGCTCTGGGCCTGTGGGTGACGCTGCCGTTGCTGCTGGCATCGTTGTGGCTGCCGTTGTTTGGCGGTGTCCTGCAGGGACGTCAGGATTTTTTCTGGCTCGGGTGGTCTACGATATTCGGCGGCATGGGGCGGTTCGCGGCGGCGGCGGTCCTGGTGCTGGCGTTGGGCTTGGGGGCGGCGGGCATGATGGCGGGCGCGCTGATCGGCGTCAGCCTGGCCGCGGCCATAGCCATCTGGCGGGCGCGCGACCTGTGGCGGGTCCGGCCGGAAAAGTTCGATGGACGGGGCGTTGCGGGCGAGGTGCTGCCACTCCTGTTCGGGTTTGGCGCATGCCAGTTCATGTTCACAGCGGACACGATGTTTGCGAAGGCATATTTTACTCCCGAAGAAATGGCGCCTTATGTGGCGGCGGGAACCCTATCACGCGCTTTGCTGTGGCTGGTGTTGCCGCTGGCGGCGGTGATGTTTCCGAAAATCGTCCACGCGGCGGCCAAATCGGAAAAGAGTAATCTGTTCAACCTCGTGGTTTTGGGCACGGCGATCCTCGCGGTCGGCGGCGCGCTGGGTTTGTGGCTGGTCGGGCCGGTGATGGTGAAGATCGTCTATAAAACCAGCTACGTCGCCGCCACCACGGCGCTGCTCCCGTGGTATGCCGGCGCGATGGTGCCGCTCGCGCTGGCCAACGTGATGGTCAACGACCTGCTGGCGCGCGGGCGGTTCACGGTGGTGCCGTTCATGGTGGCGCTGGCGCTGGCCTACGGCTTCACCCTGCCGTGGATGCTGAACCATTTTCCGGGCCGCCTTGAAGTCGTGCTGCAGACGCTGGGTGTGTTCAACCTGCTGCTATTCGCAATCTGCGGGTGGTTTGCGTGGGGAAATAAAAGTCCAAAGAACATAGGCCCGGGCTGACCGGCCGGTTGCCTTTAGATTTGGGATTTGGGACTTGGGACTTGGGCCGCCGCCAGCGGTTGCGGTGCGCGTAATTTTTTGTAAATCCACCCTTCCAGCGGGCGCAGCGGCCGGAGCCATTTATAAAACGGCGAGTAGATCAGCCGGATTCTCACCACCGACAAGAACATAGTTAATGACGAACGCCCCAGCGCCACCTTCGAGCCCGCCTGATCCGTCCATTCCGTCGGCACCTCCAGGATGCGGAAGCCGGCGTGCTTCATCGAGTAGAGCAGGTTGATGTCGAATGCCATGTCGGCGATGCGCAACGCGGGATGAATTTTTTCCGCAACTGCCCGTTTCATCACTTTCGCGCCGCATTGCGTGTCCCGGATGTTCATCCAGAACAGCGTCTGCACGATCATGTGAAATACCCGGCTTGCGAACTGCCGGTTGCCCGTCTGCGACTGGTGGATGACCGCGCCCGGAAGCCAGCGCGATCCAATGACGCAATCCGGGCCGCCGATTTTTTTCACTAGGTCCAGATACGCGTGCGGCGGCGTTGCGCCATCCGCGTCCACGTAGCCGATCAAATCCGCGTGGCCGGCGAGCTTGAGGCCCTCGATGAGCGCGCCGCCCTTGCCGATGGCCGCCGGAAAATCCAGCCACCCTACGCAGGGAAACTCCGCCGCCACCCGCTTTACCACGCCCAGCGTATTGTCCGTGCAGCCATTGAGCACCACCACCAGCTGGAACGGACCGGAATAATTCCCTTGGAAAAAAACGGCGAATTCGCGCAGCACCGGTTCGATGCGCACTTCTTCGTTGTAAGCCGGGATGAGGAGCAGCAGGCTGGTCTCGGGCACGCCCATTCAGTAGCAGATTCGTTTCGGGACGGCAATCTTGGGAATTCCTCAGCGCGTCAGCGTGATTGTTTGTCCTTCTTCCTCGCAGACAAACTGGTGGTTATCCACATGAATAATCCGGTACCGGTCAATCGTGCCAGCCAGGGCGTTGCCGTTGAAGGCCGGTCCATTGGTCATCGTCATGACAAAAATGCCGCCTCGGACCTGCCAGGTGCCGGCGAAAAAGTTGGTGTGGTCGGGTTTTCGAGAAATGACATAAAATCCACCTCCCGGAGTGATGGTGACCGTGCTGGCTCCCTCACGCGTCCAGGTCCCGGCAATCTGCTGGCCGAGCAGGGTGTCACGCTGACTGCAAGCGGTCAGCAGCAAACTCAAGGCTAAAATACCAAGTGTGAATCTCATGATATGTTGTTATGTGGATAAAATGCCGCCGGCGGTTCCGGTCAATATTGGCGTGGTATTCGTTTCACTCAATGGGTTTGTTTGGCCGGTTTATGTGAGCAGAAAAAAATGAAAGACACAATCAATAACAGTAATGTCGCCGATGCTGAATAACGGCTCAATGCCAGTCCGCCCTCGTGGATGGGCTTGTCCAGGAAGTCGCCGACGACCGCGCCCAGCGGCCGCGTCAGGATGAATGCCGCCCAAAATAGCGTTGTGTGCGAAATTCTAGTCCAATAATAAGCCCCCGCAATGGCTCCCAGCATTGTGCCAAAAACGACGGCACCGCCAGCGTAGCCAAGGCCGGCGGTATCAGCCGTCCAGTCTCCCAGAGCCGTGCCGAGGGTTTGGGAAAACATGATTGTTACCCAGTAGAATATTTCGGATTTCGGTGAGTTGACCGTGTCAATTGCCACAGAACCCATGGTCCGATGCCAGATAAACAGCGACGCCATTAATAACACGAACAAGACCGAGGTCCCCCCCGCGTAACCAACGCCCAGCGAACGGTCCGAAAAATCGGCCAGCGTGGTGCCAACCGTGGTCGTGGCAATAATAGTTGTCCAATATAGGAACGGATGAAACTTACGGGCGGAAACCTGGGCGAAGACGGCCAAGATGAATATGACGGAAAAGATGCCGGTGCCGACGAGATACCCGAGGTTCATAGACATCGAAACGGCGTCGCCGCCGGTTTCGCCGAGCGTGGTCGCAAGGATTTTTATAAACCAGAAAACCAGTGTCACTTCCGGCACTTTACTGAAAACTTCTTTATTTTCTGCTGTCATTCATATCCTGTGGCAAGGGTGGCCTGCTAGGATGGCAACCGGCTATTTCCGCCGGCCCGGCGACTTGAAGGGAAACCTTATGTCCGTCGCACATGGCTGTCCAGAATGTTTTCCAGCGGGCTCATGACTTTAATTGGCTCCGGCAGTTCATGATTTGGAATTGGATGGACCGGGATGCATCGCCAAAATTGATTCGCCTGTCGCCGGATATTTTAGCATAGTGCGCGGGATGAAATCCATGACGGGTTACGGTCGCGGCGAGTGCGCGCAGGACGGGTTCAAGATCACGGTCGAGCTGAGTTCCGTGAATCGCAAGCAGGCCGAGGTGTCGGTCACATTACCGCGCGAACTGGAAATGATCGAGGCGCAGTTGCGCGATGTCATCCACCGCGGTGTTGCGCGCGGCCGGGTGAACGCCCGGGTCTCGCTCCATGCCGCCGAGGGCAAGATTTCCGTCCGCAAGCACATCAATACCGCGCTCGCCAAAGCCTACGCCGCCGAGTTTGTGCGGCTGGGACGACTATTGAAAATTTCCGGTGAGGTGTCATTGGATCAAGTGCTGCGCGCGCCGGGCGTTTTCCAGACGGACGAGGAACTGGCCGGCACGGAAGATTTGTGGCTGGCGGTGGAGGCGGCATTGAACCAGTCGCTCACCGCGTTGCTTAAGATGCGCGAACGGGAAGGTGCGCATCTGGCGAAGGACTTGGCGTCGCGCATTGGCGTGATGCACGGGGCGGTGGACAAGATTCAAAAGCAGGCACCGACGACGGCGGAGAATTATCGGCAGAACCTGCTAACGCGCATCCAGGCTGCGGGCATCGAAAACCTCGCGCCGGATGATGAGCGGCTGTTGAAGGAAATCGTACTGTTCGCCGATCGTTCGGACATCTCAGAGGAGCTGACGCGGCTGCAAAGCCATTTCCAGCAGTTCGAGGACTGCCGGAAGGCGAAGGAGCCGGTTGGTCGCACGCTGGATTTTCTGGCGCAGGAAATGAACCGCGAAATCAACACCATCGGCTCGAAGGCGAACGATGCGGTTATTTCGCGTGAGGTCGTGACGCTAAAGGCGGAATTGGAAAAGTTCCGCGAGCAGGCGATGAACGTTGAATGATGAAGAGTCCAAAGTCCACAGTCCAAAGCCCAAAGCCGGCCCCGCCCCTGCTGATTCTCATTTCCGCGCCATCGGGAGCGGGCAAGACGACGCTGTGCGAACTGCTGCTGGCTCACCAGCCGCAACTGACGCGCGCCATCACTTGCACGACCCGCCCGCCGCGCCCCGGCGAGAAGGATGGCGTGGATTATCATTTTTTCACGGCGGAAGAATTTTTAAAACGGCTGCATGCCGGCAATTTCATCGAGCACGCCACAGTCTATGGCAACAGTTACGGCATCCTGAAATCGGAGCTGCTCGGCAAGCTGCGGGAGGGCAAGGACGTTCTGTTGAACGTAGATGTGCAGGGTGCGGCAACCATCCGCGAGCAGGCGGAGACCGAGCCGGAACTGCGCCGGGCGCTGGTGACGATTTTTCTGACAACGCCGTCGGTGGAAGTGCTGGAGCAGCGGTTGAAAAAGCGCGGCGCCGACGCGGTGGCCGTCATCCGAAAACGGTTGGCGGTGGCGCGGCAGGAAATCGCACAGTGGAAAAATTTTGATTACCTGCTCATCAGTGGCAGCAAGCCGGAGGATTTGCGGCGGGCGCTGGCGATCATTGAGTCGGAGAAGATGCGGTCGGCGCGGTCGGCGGCGCCGGAACTTTAGGATTGTGGATTTGCCGTTGCAGATTTTGGATTTCAGCTAAGATTGTGCCATGAGCGTTTCCAAGAAAATTATTCTGGGCGTCACCGGCTCCATCGCCGCACACAAGGCGGCAGACTTGGCGTCGCTGCTTACGAAGGCCAGGTGCGACGTGCGGGTGGTGATGACCGCGGACGCGCAGCGCTTCATCACGCCATTGCCGTTCAAGACCCTCACGCGGAACCCGGTCGTCACGGATCTTTACGATGAGGATGAGGGTTGGAAGCCGATGCACATCGAACTGGCGGATGCGGCGGATTTGCTGCTCCTCGCACCGGCCACGGCCAATTTGATTGCCAAGCTGGCGCACGGTCTTGCCGACGACGCGTTGAGCTGCATGGCGCTCGCATTGAATCCGCAGGCGAAAATTTTAATCGCGCCGGCAATGAATGGGAAAATGTGGCAGCACGCGGCGACCCAGGCGAACGTGAAGTTACTGAAAAATCGTGGCGCGGAATTCATTGGGCCGGACGAGGGAATGTTGTCGTGCGGCTACGAGGGTGTGGGCCGGTTGTGGCCGGTAGATCAGATTTCAAAGCGTGCTTTGCAATTGCTTCGTTGAGATTTCATGAGCCCGAACCGCGAGCCTTTGTTGAAGCGCCTGCCGGTTTTATTCGAGATTCCGGAGCTGGACGCAGCCCGGGCGCGGCGTCGCATCGAGGTGATGGAGCGCGACCTGATGCTGCCGGCCAAACTCTTCTTTGTGTCGGTAATCTTTTATTCCTTCCATTATTCACCGTGGGTGGGGCAGATTTCTAGCGGGCTGGATGTGACGGTGGAGACGGTGCAGTTGATTTTCTGGTTTTACATACTTTTGAGCGCGCTGCTGGCGGTGCCGCTGTTCATCGCCCGCCGGCTCCCGCTGGCGCTGCTGCAATGGTCGGTGGTCACCAGTGCGCTGGTGGACGGCTTGGTACTGACGGCAATGACTTTGATCACGGGGGGCATGGACAGTATTTTGTTCTGGCTGTTTGTCGGGCTGATTCTGCGCAATGCAGTGAGTGTGCCGCCGGGTTTTTCGCAGATTTTCCTGAATTTTGCCACGAGCCTCTGCTACGCGCTGGTGGCGGGGCTGGATGTGATGGTTGCCCGAAATCTGGATGACAGCACTGCCCGCGCGCTGGATTTGTCGCCACAGGATCAGATCGGCGAGCCGTTTCTCCTGCGGATGCTGGTGTTGTGGCTGACGACGATCACTTGTTACGGTGTGCAAGCGTTCCTGGAGCGGCAGCGCTTGGCGGCGGAGGAGGCGGGTGAATTTTCCGCGCGGGAAAACCAACTGCATTCCGCCGGCCGACTGGCTGCCGAGTTTGCACATCAAATCAAGAATCCGCTGGCGGTAATCAAGAATGCTGCCTATTCACTTCGGCGCGCACTCGCCGACACCAACACCGCCGCCGGGCAGCAGATTGAAATCATCCAGGAGGAAGTGGCGCGGGCCGACCGCGTGATTACGCAGGTGATGGGATACGCCCAATTGAGCGAGGGGCGCGTGGAAAAGCTGGATGTGATTCGGAAACTTGACCAGGCCATTGAACTGGTTTTTCCCACCGCGGTGCCGACCGAGGTCAAGGTGGTCAAGAACATCGCCGCCCACTTCCCGCCGTTATTGATGCAACGCGCGCATTTTATGGAAATCATGGTGAATTTACTGCAGAACGCCGCAGAGGCGCTGGGCGGACGTGGGGAAATTCGACTGGAAGCGGTCTGCCGGCGGAATCATGCCATTGAGATTTCCGTGACGGATGACGGGCCGGGCATCGCGGCGGACAAGGTTGGGCGGATTTTTGAGGCCTATTTCACAACCAAGGAAAAAGGCACCGGCCTCGGCCTGGCCATCGTGAAACACAACGCGGAGCTTTACGGCGGAAATGTCCGCGTGGAATCAGCGCTTGGAAAAGGGGCCAAATTTACGGTAACCTTGCCGGCCAAAGCGCTACCACAACCCTTTTCTAAATGAACCTCCCGCTGCCACCGGTGCTGATTGTGGACGACGACAAGAACATGCGTCGTTCACTTTCGACTATGCTCACGGACGAAGGCTATGGCGTGCGCGCGGCGGAATCCGCCGAGGAGGCCTTGGCGCTCCTCGCCCAGGAAAATTTCTTCATGGTCATAACCGACGCCCGGCTTGGCGGCATGAGCGGCTATGATTTTCTGGCTAAAATCCACAGCCAGTGGCCGGAATTGACGTCGCTAATGATTACCGCCTACGCCACGCCAAAACTCGCGGTCGAGGCCATCAAGGCCGGGGCGATGGATTATCTATCCAAGCCGTTTGAGCCGGAGGAACTATTTCACTCCGTCGCCCGCTGCGCGGAACGCCACCGGTTGCTGGCCGAGAACGCGGCGCTGCGGTCGCGCGCCGGCGAGTCGTTTAGCCTCGAACAAATCGTTGGCTCCTCGCCCAAGATGCGTGATTTGCGCCAGCTCATCCGTACGGTTGCCGTGACCGATGCGCGAGTGTTGGTGCTCGGTGAAAGCGGCACCGGCAAGGAACTGGTCGCGGGCTCGCTGCACGCGTTGAGCAAGCGCCAGAAAGAGAATTACGTCCGTATTAACTGCGCTGCCATTCCCGAGACGCTGCTCGAAAGCGAATTGTTCGGCCACGAAAAGGGCGCGTTCACCGGCGCTTTGAAACAGAAGCTGGGCCGCGTTGAGGAAGCGGATCGTGGCACAATTTTCCTCGATGAGATCGCCGACATGGGCAAGCCGCTCCAGGCGAAGCTGCTGCGGTTTCTGGAGGACGGCACCTTCACGCGCGTTGGCGGCACGGAGGAATTGCGCGTCAATGTCCGGCTTGTGGCCGCCACGAATCGCGACATCGTGCAGGCCATCGCCGCCGGCGAGTTTCGCGAGGATTTGTTTCACCGGTTGAACGTTGTGCAATTCCAACTGCCGCCATTGCGCGAGCGCGGCGACGATGTGCGGCTGCTGGCGGAGCATTATTTGAAAATCTTCCGCGCCGCCTTGAACAAGAATATTTCCGGGTTCACGCCCGCCGCGTACCAGAAGCTGCTCGCGCACCGCTGGCCCGGCAACGTCCGCGAGTTGCGGAACGTGGTGGAGCGGGCGTTGATCTTGGAAACCGGTCGGGAAGTCCAGCCCGCGAGCCTGCCGGATTTTGCCCTGGAAGCGCGGTTGCAAAAAACCGGCCCGGCGGCATTGGGCCCCGACGAATCGATCGAGGCCGCGCTGGAACGGTTGGAGCGCGAGCTGATCCAGGGCGCGCTGGAACAGGCAAATTTCAGCCTGACACGCGCCGCCGGACAGCTTAAGCTGACCCGGCATTCCTTGCGTTATCGGATGCAAAGACTGAACATGAAAACCGACGCCGGTGAAACTGACTGATGAACCCCTTTGAACTGCCTCCCAACAGCGCCTCGGCCGATTGGCTGATGTTTGCGGCCATTTTGCTGGCCGTTGGCCTTGGCATTGCCGGTTTCGTCATCTGGTTTTTTGTGTTGCGCAAAACCGCCAAGAAACGCCGCAAGCATCGCCGTAACCGGCATCATCGCAAGGTCAATCCCACGCTGGCCGAGACCGGCGGCCTGCCGCCCCTCCGAGACCCCGACCAGCCGCCCCGCGGCGCGTGACCATGCAGCATAGCCGCGCGCTCACTCAAAAAAGCGCCTCCAACCTCGCGCTGGCTTTCATCCTGCTCCCGCGCGAAAAACGCGATGCCATGTCCGCGCTCTACGCCTTCTGCCGCGCCGTAGATGACGTGGCCGACGAGGATTCTGTTCCGACGGCAAAACGGCGTGAACAGCTTGCCGCCTGGCGCGCAGATATCCGGCTGGCCTGCGATAATAAGCAGCCGCAGTTCGTGCTAAACCGGGAATTTCAGCCTGTGATTCAGCAATTCAAACTGCCCTTTGCGCTATTTGATGAACTCATCAAGGGCTGTGAAATGGACTTGGAAAAGCTGCGTTACGAAACTTTCGAAGAACTGGAACTTTATTGCTACCGCGTAGCTTCGGTCGTGGGATTATTGAGCATCGAAATTTTCGGCTATCAAAATCCTGCGTGCCACGACTACGCGATCCAACTAGGCCAGGCGCTTCAGTTGACGAACATCCTGCGCGACGTGAAGAACGACGCCGCGCGCGGCCGCATTTATCTGCCTCAAAGCGAACTCAAGAAGTTCAATGTCACCGAAAGCGAGATTCTGGAATCCAAGTATTCGGAGCGCTATTTCGCGCTCACCGCCGCCGTCGCCAGCCGCGCCCGGCATTTCTATACGCTCGCGCAAACGACCTTGCCGCCGGAGGATTGTCGTTCCATGGTCGCCGCCGAGCTGATGGGATCGGTTTATTGGCGGTTGCTGAAAAAGCTGGAGCGTGGAGCATTTGACGTTTTCGGCCCGCACCCGTTGAAATTGTCCAAGCCACACAAGCTCGCGTTGATTTTCGGTTCCTGGATCCGTTTCGTGATGGGTTCGACGAAATCCAGTTACGGAACGCCACAAGATTAACCGACCGATGACGGCTTCTTCATATCAGAAACCCACAACCCGCGATCCGCAATCCGGTCGCCGCCTCATCGTCAACGCCGATGACTTTGGCCTGTCCGCCTCCGTCAACGCCGCCGTCATCCGCGCGCATCGGGACGGCATTTTGACGACCGCCAGTCTGATGGTGAACGAACCGGGCTTCGACGAGGCCGTGCGCCTCGCGAAGGATAACCCCCGGCTTGGTGTGGGCCTGCACCTGACTTTGCTGATGGGCCATTCCGTGCTGACGCGGGAAAAGATTCCCGGCCTCGTCAATGCCCATGGCGAATTTAGCAATTCACCAATCGGCGTCGGCTTTAAATATTTTTTCCAGCGCCACCTGCGCGAGCAGCTCCGCGCCGAGATCCACGCCCAGTTCGCGAAGTTCCACGCCACCGGCCTGCCGCTCGACCACGTCAACGGCCACCTGCACCTGCATCTGCATCCGATTATCTTCAAAATCCTCATGGCCGACGCGGGCCAACTCCGCATCCAGCATCTGCGCCTGACACGCGACTGTCTTGCTCGCAGCCGCCGGATGTCGCGCGGCCATTGGTTTTACCGGGTTTCCCACGCGACGATTTTTGAATTTCTCTCCGGCCACGCGCGGAAAGTATTGGCGGCAAAGAATATTCGCCACGCGCAGATCACCTTTGGCCTCTTGCAGGACTCGCGCGTGGACGAGGAATACGTTTTGAAGCTTCTACCCGAACTGCCGTCCGGCGATTCCGAGCTTTACTCGCACCCGTCCCTCGACAAATTTAAGCCCGAGTTCGACGCGCTCGTCAGCTCGCGCGTGCGAGCGCTGGCCGATCAACTCGGCATTCAACTGATTCGTTATCAGGACTTGTAGCGGCGCACTGTGAGTGCCGGGCAAATTCGCGACGGTCCTGGACCGTCGCCATAATTTTATGACCAAAATATTGATTGTTCTTCTCATCGCCTTCGCCTTCGAGGCGTTCGGCGTCATCACGCTCAAGCAGGGCATCAACGTCATCGGCGCGGCCTACACGGCGCGCAAATCGGAAGGCCTCGCGACTTGGAAAAACGTCCTGAAGCTTGTCGGCCAGTGGTTCACGAACAAAAGCGTCTTGCTCGGCCTCCTCCTTGAAACGATTTTCTTCGTCCTGCTTCAATACCTGCTCGGCCAGCGCGACGTGAGTTTTGTGTGGCCGCTGACGGCGGTCAGCTTTGTGATGACCACGCTCGCCGCGCAATTCATCCTGCACGAGCGCGTGGACGCGGCGCGCTGGGGCGGCGTGACGCTCATCGTCCTGGGTGCGATGCTCATCAGCTATGGCGAACATAATAAGGAAAAGGTCGCGCCGCCAATCGCGAGTCAAAATTCACCGCCAGCTAATAATCCGTAGCCACCGACTGGAGGCTCCTTATTTCCAATTTACGATATGCGATTTACGCGCCGTTGGCGCATTCGGGGCGGACTCGTAAATCGTAAATCCAATATCGTAAATGTGGCCGGAGCCTCGTCACCTCTGCGGCTACAGGATTTTGGATAACACCGCCGCCAGCCGCTCCGCCGCAAAACTGGTTTTCTTCTGCAACGCCATCAGCGCCCCGATTTTCCCCGGCGACTTTGCGATGGCCCACGCCAGCTTGCCGAAATCAATGCTCCGGTCCGACTTGGCCAGCGCGTTGAAATCCAGCGGCAAATCCTCGCCCGCCGTGTCGGAGATCACCCGCACGGTTACGCAGGGGATGTTTTTATCCGCGCAGACGGCGTGAATTGCCGCCGATTCCATCTCCACCGCGTCCGCGCCGGTCTGCTCGCATAGTTGTTTCTTCTCGGCGACGGTGGTGGCGATGCGTTCAGCGCAAAAAAATCTTACGTTCTTAGCCCCGGCGGCGAGCAATTTATCGTAGGAGCCGACGTGAGGAGGCTCTGACTGATTGCCGTTTTCAGTTTGAGCCTCGTTACCTCGGCGGCTACGGGAAGGGACTTCAAAAACCACGTCGCCGATTTTCAAGTCAGGATTCAAGCCGCCGGCGAAACCGCAGGTCAGCACCAGCTCTGGCGAACAGGCCGCCAGCATGTTGCGCACGGATTTCTCCGCATTCTGGCGGCCAATGCCGGTGATGACGGTGAAAACGCCCGGCCGCCCGGCCGCGATTTTGTGAAACGGCGCGGCTTCTTCTTTCAGGGCGAAACAGACGAGAGTGGACATGATTTCGACGCCGCCATTGTGACATTCAGGCGGTGGTGCGGCAATCCTGCTTAATTTGGGCTGGCAATAAATGGTTAAAAAATGCCAACCCCGTCAATTGACGGATTTTTGCGCGAGTGTAAACCATTCGCGTTCCCCCTGGGAAAAACTCAACTAACAATAAACATATGATAACACATGGCTACGCCGCTCCGCTTTGACATGGTTCTGCCCAACGGCGAACCGCTCCGTTGGAATACTCCGGGGGCGCGCTGGGGCGGGACGGTTGAAGCGGTGACGGCGGCCATTGCAGATAAAAGCAAAACTATGAGCAATCAAAACAAAGTCAGCGCTGCCCTGGTGCAGCAATCCGTCACGGACATCCTCGCGGCCTACGCCACGATCAAGCAGAAACTGCCCTTCCTCATCAACCTCACCGACGACGAGCGCGCCCATCTGCCGCACATCGGCGACAAAAGCGGCGAGGTGCTGACCCAGACCCTGAATTTTGTCGCGCAATTCCCCGAGGCGCTGCCCGCCACCTTCAACATCCCCGAATTCCAGAAGGACGGCGCCCTGTTCAACCCGCTGGAAACCGTGGCGATGGCTTCCGCCCAAAACGACCAGATCATCCAAGACACCCGTCTGGCCCTGCGCAGCGATCTTTTGCTGGCCATACTGGACGTTTACGCCTTTGCCAAAGCCAACAACCGCAACGGCGCCTACGACGTCTACGTGAACTCCATGAAAGGCCATTTTGCCAATCCTCCGCGATGAAGATGGACTGGCCGCGTCCGGTCTCGGCATTGAGCATGGCGATGCAGACGACCTGCGAGGTGAACGGCCAGAGGCTCATGAACCGGGTGATCTCCTCGCGCTTGGCCTGCTTGGCGATGGCGTCGTCGAGCTTTTCCGTCTCGCGGAAAAGATATTCCTGCTGCGCCTCGTCGAAGTTGTCGAGCGGTTGCGCGGAAGTTTCGATGTCGAAGACAAGGGTCGCCATGCCCTCGTTGTAGAGGAATCAAACCGGCTCGGCAATTAAATCGTAATCGGTGTGGCCGATGACCTTAACCTTGGCGAACTGGCCGACCGGCAAAGCGCCTTTGACCGCGCGGATATAGATGCGGCCATCAATGTCCGGCGCGTCCGCCTCGCCGCGCGCCACGAAGTAGTGGCCTTTCATCTGCGCGGTGTGCTTGTCCGTTTCGCGGATCAGTCCGTGCTCCCATGAACTGACGTTGGCGCTCTGAAGCTGCTTGGCGTTTGCCTCTCCCTCGATGAGGACTTTGATCTCGCGGCCCACAAAACTTTCCGAGACGGCGATGGCGACCTTGTGCTGCGCGGCCATGGCGAGTTCGCGGCGCTTTTGCTTCACCTTGTCGGAAAGCTGGCCGGCCATTGCGCCGGCGCGCGTGCCGTCTTCCTTGGAATAGGCAAACACGCCGAGGCGTTCGAATTTGGTGTCGCGGATGAAATCGAGCAGCGCGTTGAAGCTGGCCTCGGTTTCACCGGGAAAGCCGACGATGAACGTGGTGCGCAAGGCGATGCCGGGAATCCCGGCGCGGATGCGCTGGATCAGGTCCACGATGTATTGCTGCGAGGTTTCGCGGCGCATCCGTTCGAGCATGTTTTCGTGAATGTGCTGGAGCGGAATATCCACGTAGCGCGCAACCTTCTTGCAGTCGGCGATGGTCCGGATGAGCTCATCCGTCCAGTGCGCGGGATGGGTGTAGAGGAGGCGGATCCAGAAATCGCTCTTAAGCGAGTTGAGTTCGCGCAGCAGCGTGCAGATGGTCGTGGCATCGGCGGTCAGCGATTTGGCGGCGGCGGAGAACTTTTCCGGCGACGAAATGGCGCGGCTGTGGTTCGGGCGCAGATCGAGGCCGTAGTAGGTCGAGTCCTGCGAAATCAGGTTGATCTCCTTCACGCCGTCCGCGATGAGCGCCCGGGCTTCCTTGACGATGTCGGCCTGCGTGCGGCTTCGGTGTGTGCCGCGCATCCGGGGTATGATGCAGAAACTGCACGGATGGTTGCAGCCCTCGGCGATCTTCAGATACGCGAAATGTTTGGGCGTGAGTCGGAAGCGTGGGGTTTCGAAGTCGGGGATGAAAACGGGGCGCTGGGTGACGTCGAAGACCGGCGAGGATGGAGGATGGAGGATGGAAGATGGCTTGCCCGGCGCGATAACGGTCTTGGTTTTGCCGAATTTATCCGAGCCGCGCAGGGATTCTTCCTTTTCTTGTCCGGTGATAGCGCGGTTCTTCTCCAGTTCATTCAAGCGCCCGACGACTTTACCTTTCGATGTTGAGCGTTGAATGTTGAGCGTTGAATGTTCGCTTCCAACTTTCCCCGCCCGGCTGGCAATGGCGTTGCCGACGATGTCGCTGACCTGCGCGACCTGGTCAATGCCCATGAACGCATCCACTTCGGGCATGAGCTTGGGAAGTTCGTCGCGGAATCGCTGCGAAAGGCAGCCGGAGACGATAACGGCTTGGCCGCGCTGGTTCGCATCGCGCAGTTCAACGGATTCGAGAATGGTGTCCACGCTCTCCTCCTGCGCGGAATCGATGAAGGAGCAGGTGTTGACGATGACGGCGTCGGCCGATGCGGCGTCATTGGTGATCTCGACGCCGCCCTTGAGCAGCGAGCCGAGCATGATCTCGGCGTCCACGAGATTCTTGGCGCAGCCGAGTGAGATCAGGCCGACGCGCAGAGGTTTGGAACTGGATATTTTCTTGGTCACAGCCGACGGAGGTTAGCAGAGTTTTACGGTGTTGCAATCTTGGGGAACGGCTCGCGGGGACGCTTGCCCCACCAGAAAAGTTCCGGTAAAAATCATTTCACGGCAGCGCCGGCGCTGCAGCGTTGGTCGGGCTGGCATTGGTGGTGACATTTTCAACCGCGTTGGGCGTGGCGTTGATCGGTGCCAGCAAGCTGGCGGGAAGGCCTAGTTTGGTGACTAGTTCAGCGCGGGCTGCGTAGGGCATGCCGTATTTTGGATTGAGCAATTGCCGCAGAACCGCATTTTTCAGGGTGTCGAACGGGGGCAGGGGAATGCGTTTGTCCCCGCCGAACTTAGACGTTTTGCTGGTGTAGCGCTCATAAACCTTGACCGCCAGGCGCTTGAGGATTTCATAACGGTCATCCTGATCGGTGGCGTAATTGAAATACGCCTGCGTCAGCAGCCCGCCCACGATGCTGGTCACCCGATCCTGCGAGGTTTCGCCGATGTCAATCTGAACGACCGCCACGGCGTATTCGTCGAGCGTCAGGTTTTTCGGCAGCGAATCCGGCTGGGCATCAATGATCGGCTTGTCGGGATATTTCTCGCCAAGAAACTTGAACCATTTGTTGGCCTCCGCCATGCGGTTATTGACATAGAGAAAGTAGACGGCGTCGCGGAGGGCGTTGCGGTGCGCCTTGAGAATGCCATCCTTCTGGGCGGGATCAGATTCGTCGGCGTAGAATTTTTCCGTGGCGGTGTTGAGTTGGGGAATGAGACCCAGGTTCGGGACGGACGAGTAGGTGTGGCTTACCGGATCCGCCACAATCCGTCCGTGATGCACCGCCTGTAATAGTGACTGGTAAATCATCCGGCGCAGCATGATCAGGTCGTCGGCATTGACCCGGTCTGGATTTTGGGCGGCGGCGGCTAGGCCTTTCGCACCCCAGTAAATTGCGTGCGCCTCCGGCAGCCGCCAGTCGAACGGGCCGTATTGTTCGTCCACTCCTTTTGCGAACGCGGGATCCAGCTTGTATTGGTTGGTGAACACCGATAACTGACGAAAATCCTCGGGTGTCTGCGGCTGGAGCAGGTGATCAAAGTTCGTTCCGTTCGGCCCGAAGAAATCCTTCATCTTGGTCGCCCATTCGCCTTTGTAATATAGGTTCGCGTCGTCGAGGTTCTGCCCCATCTTGTTCTGGAAAATCCAACCCAGTTGCTGGTAAAGCAGCGTGTTGTCGGGATTGTAGGTTAGGCCCTCGTCGTGCAGCAGCTCGATGCCGCGTTCGACCCAGTGCCAGCGGTCGGCCGGGTTTTTGAACTTAACCGAGATGTTCCAAGCCATGTTCCAGGACTGAAATGCCCAGACCTGCGCATAATGCGGCTCCAGATCCGTGATCCAGTCCGCGAGCTGCTCTGCTTCGAAAAATTTATCGTCCTGCTGTAAATCGGTTGCGCGAATCCAGAGAAAATTGGAGATCAGCCCGCGAAAACCGCCGAGTGCCACCGTGGTGAACGCCAGCAACGGTGGCGCGTTTTGGAGTACCGCGGCCTGCGTCAGGCCGAGCGTGTTCCGGTCCCGGTTCAACGATTTCTGAACCTGGCTGGAGCCAAGGAGAAGCGTGCTCGCGAGCAACAGGAGGAGGATTTTTTTGACGCGCGGATTCATTGTGTTCCCTGCGCTGTCGCCAATTCCCGCCGGTTGAAAAGGATGATTCCCGCCGCCGCAAAGATTCCGCCCAGCAGCAGGACGATTTGGGCGAAAGCCAGGCCGAGTTCACCCCAGGTAATGCAGCGACCACTGCTCAGCGCGTCGATCGGCGAAAAGTTCCTCACCAGGCTCACCACCGTGAGCACGCCCTTGAACGCCGGGATCAGCACGACATCCGCCACCGAATGACCGGACAGACCCTTTTCTTCGTTGCCCGCCGCCACCGAGCCGGACGCCACTGACTCCGCCAGCGTGCCGCTGGAGAAAACCACCAGCAACATCGCCAGCGCAAAAAAAGTCGCCACGGGAAAGGACAGCAGGCTGGCCGCTGCCAGCCCCAGCGCGGCCAGCAGCGCCATCCAGCAGAAAATAATTCCCAGGCCGCGCGCAAAGTTCAAGCCGAAGCTGCCTTCGGGGTATAAAACCTCCATACCGTCTTCCAGCGGGAAGAGCAGGGCGGTCGGGTTTTGATTCACGAAGGTAATGGTCAAGAGTCCGTTCGCATCGAACAAATCCGGCGGGATTTCAAATTCATGGAACTTGTCCGGCTCCAGGCTCATTGGCACGCTCTGCCTGAACTGGGGTGTCCCTTCAACGCCCATCAGCCAGATCGCCGTGAACGTTCCCGACGCGCTTTTCTGCGCCGAGTTGAATTTCACCCGCAGTTGCAGTGGTTTCCCGTGCAGATAATTTTTGGCGGAGCCCAGGTCAATCCGCCAGGTGCGCTGGTAGCTCGGCGGCACGAGTTGCGACTCCGCCTTCACCTGTTCACGAATCATTTTTTTTACTTCATTTTCATCCACCTTTTCCACCGGGCTGGATTTCAGGCGTTCCTGAAATACCTGTTCCGTGACCGTTTCAATATCCGCCGGATTGACCGGCTCTTTCGCCGAGCCGCGCGAGACTAAGATCTGTTCCCGCAGATTTTTTTGTTCCGCCACCGGCAGTTTCGTCGCGCGCCACTGGAGCAGGCCGAAAACGCACGCGCCCGAAATCGCCAGCAGCGCCGCGTTAAGCGAAACGATGCCCAGCCATTTTCCCACCCAGATCTGCCAGCGCGCGATTGGCTTCGTTGCGACGACTTGGATCTGGCATTCCTCAATGTCGCGAGCCAGCGTGCCGCACGCCAGCCAGAGGGTTGAAAGACCCAGCAGCGTGGTGATTGCGCTCAACGTGTAGGTCAAGATGATCTGCGTGAAACCTTGCGCCGTGCCGTCGTCCTTGATGACCAGCGGCAACCCGACCACCGCCAGAATTAACAATGCCGCGATGACCAGGAACAACTTGAACCGCAGCGCGGCCTTCCACGTCAACCAGGCGATGGCGAGAATTCGTTGCATGAATCAAATCTTGGACACGAATTTCACAGATTTACACGAATCGAATCTGTGGTCATCCGAGAAATCGGGGTTTCATTTGGGTTTCCCGAGCAGCGAAGAAAGTTTTTCGTTCGCCTTGGACAAATCCACCGGCTTGGTATCCGGTGTCGGCGCGCCTTTGGGGGACAGCGATGCCGGTTGAATGGCTTGCGACAACGCTTCCAATTTCTTGTCGTCCACTACCGGGGTGGCCGACGGTAACACCGGCTTGGCTGCCGGCACCGGTTGCGCCGCCTGCGGCAGGGAGAGCTTTTCCAAAACTTTATTAGTTACGTTGGGGCCGGTTGCGGATTCGTTGCCGCGCAAATAGGCAGCAACCTTGGCGCCGGATTGGGCGCCGCTGGTTTCATTCGCGGCCCGTGCCTTCGCCACCACGTCCAAGAAATAGCTTTCGAGATTCTGCGTCGGATTGTCCACGCGCACTTCGCCGGTGGTGATGTCTTTGCGAATGGTCGCCAGAACCTGCTCCAACGTTTCGCGCGGCAGCACCGGCGTTGTGATGCGCAGCGTGTCCGGGGTCGCCAGCAAATCCTTGAGCGTGCCGGCGGCCTGGATTTTTCCGCCGTAATAAATCACCACGCGGTCGCACACGTCCTCGACATCGGAAAGCAGGTGGCTGCTCAAAATCACCGTCTTGCCGCGCCGGGCGAGCGCGAGGATTAAGTCCTTCACTTCGCGGCAGCCAATCGGATCAAGGCCTGCCGTCGGTTCGTCGAGGATCACCAGATCCGGGTCGTTGATCAGCGCCTGCGCCAGGCCGATGCGGCGCTGCATGCCCTTGGAAAATTCACCAACCGCGCGCGTCTGCGTCTTGCCGAGGCCGACCATTTCAAGCAACTGCTCCGAGCGGTTATTCCGGTCGGCCTTGTTCAGGTGAAAAAGGTTGCCGAAAAAATCCAGCGTCTCGCGCGAATTGAGATAGCGGTAAAGATACGATTCCTCCGGCAGATAGCCGATGCGCGCCTTGGTCTGCACATGGCGCGGCGAATGGCCGAAAACTTCGATGTGGCCCTTGGTGGGATTCAGCAGGCCGAGCAGCAGCTTGACCGTCGTGGACTTGCCGGAGCCGTTTGGCCCAAGCAACCCAAATACCTCGCCCTGGCGCACTTCAAAATCCACGTTGTCCACCGCGCGGGCTTTCGGGCGATTCCAAAAGTCTTTGAATACTTTCGTCAATCCGCGCACGGAGACGACAACCTCACCGCCGGATTGCGGATTACGGATTGCGGATTGCGGATTTAATTCAGCAACGGGCATAAATTTATTAGTAGTGGACGAAAATTATTTGACAGCTTCCTGAACGCTGCCGTCGGCGAGAGCAATTATTTGACTGCCATCGGATAATTGAGCACGAAATAAAACTGCTTGAGGGGTTGTGTTGTCCGCCGTTAAATAAACTGTCACTCGCATTCCGTCGAAGGCGCTGATGTCTTCGTGTTTCAAAAATCCCTTGGTTATCAATTCCTGTAACGAAATTGAAGATGGTAAACTGCGGTTGTGTTGTTTTGCATCGAGGGAATACTCATGAATTGCTACGGTTAGCTTTTCGGCATTGAAGTGACCCTTTTGAGATTTTGAAACAAATAAGAAGAATCCGCTGCTTATTGCCATTGCAGCTACGACAATGATAATAAAGATTTTATTCGTTTTCATAATCACGCCAGCTTCGGTGTCAGTTCGCCAGCCGGCTTCGAATGCGAGCCGTGGTTGTGTTTGTCAGCGATGGCTTCGGGATGGAAATGTTCGAGTTCCTCGCCTTTGCGCACGAGCCGGGCGCTGTTAAAAATCACGATGAGCGAACCGACGTTGTGCAGCAGCGCGGCAACGATCGGGCCGATGTAGCCGAAGGCCGTCGCCGCCAGGCCGACGATGATAAATACCACACCGAAAAGAAAATTTTGATTGATGACGGCGCGCGTGCTGCGCGAGAGCTTCACTAGGAAAGGCAGCCGGCGCAGGTCGTTGTTCATCAGCGCAATCGTGGCGCTGTGGATAGCAACTTCGCTGCCGGCCGCACCCATAGCGATGCCGATGTCGCCCGCCGCGAGCGCGGGCGCATCGTTCACGCCGTCGCCGATGACGGCAACTTTGTAACCCTTGGCTTTGACGGCGCGGACAAATTCCACTTTATTCTGCGGCAGACAATCGCCTTTCGCTTCTTCGCATCCGATCTCGGCGGCGACGCGCGTGGCGACCACTTGACGGTCGCCGGAAATCATCGCAATGCGGCGAACACCGGCTTCCTTCAATTCAGCCAAAGCTTCTTTTGCCTCGGCGCGGGTCTGATCCTGCAGGCCGACCCAGCCGACGCACTTGCCGTTTTGCGCCACGAAAATCAGGCTCCAGCCTTCCGTCTCGTTCAAGTCCACGGATTTCTCGAAACTCGCTTCAATGCCGTTGTCCTTGAGCCACTGCGCGCGGCCCACGAGGACACTTGCACCATTGATCTGCGCCTTCACGCCGCGACCGGCGGTTTCGGCAAAATCCTTTGGCTCGGCGAGCGGCACTCCGGCATCGCCGGCCAGCGTCGCCAGCGCCTTGGCGGTCGGATGGTTGCTATATTTTTCGGCGGAGGCGGCAAGCAACAGAAGCTCGGCGGGCTTCGTGTCGCCCATCGGCGCAAGGCGGCTCACGGCAAGCTGGCCGGTGGTCAACGTGCCGGTTTTGTCGAAGACGAAGGCGTTGATTTTTGCGGCCAATTCAATGTCGGCGACGTTCTTGATCAAAATACCGAGGCGCGCGGCGGCGGACAGCGCGGCAACCATCGCGGTGGGCGTCGCGAGAATGAACGCGCACGGACAGGACACGACGAACACCGCGATGACGCGGTTCAAATCATGCGTGAACGCCCAGACCAACGCGCCGATGACGAGCACGAGCGGCGTATAAAAGCCCATGTATTGATCCACGATCTTTTGGATCGGCAGCTTGGTTTTTTCGGCGGCGATGATGAGTTCGCGCACGCGGCCGAGGGTGGTGTCGGTGCCAGCGCGGCTGACTTTGATTTCCAGAACGCCGGTGAGATTCTGTGTGCCGGCGAAAACTTCATCGCCGGTGTTTTTTTCGGCGGGCAAGGATTCGCCGGTGATGGTGGCCTGGTTGAACGAGCCTTCGCCTTTGACGATGACACCGTCGGCGGCGACGTTGTCGCCGGGGCGGATGCGGATGACATCGCCGACGGCGAGCTGGCTAGCGGCGACTTCTTCCTCGCTGCCATCTTTCAAAAGACGGCGCGCCTTTGTGGGCGTGAGTTTGATGAGCGATTCGATGGAGTCGCGCGCGCCCTGGGCGGTGCGGGTCTCGATGATTTCGCCGGTGAGCATGAAGAAGGCGACGATGCCGGCGGTCTTGTAATCGCCGGACGAAAAGGCGGCCAGCACGGCGATGGCGACGAGTTCGTTGATGCTCAACTTGCCGCGCCGCAAATCCTTGATGGCGGTGACGACGATGGGATAAATCAAAATGACCGCGCCGATGAACGCGCTGGCGCTGGCGAGCGTAGCGCCGCTTTCGAAGAGCCAGTTGACGAG
>CAIQEI010000010.1 GCA_903870815.1 uncultured Verrucomicrobia subdivision 3 bacterium | reverse complement strand
CTGAAACCTGAAACCTGAAAGATAAGACCTGAAAGCGGAAAGTTGAAAGCTGAAGACTAATACTTAACTCAAACAACCGATGAAAGATGATTCAAGAATGAGTGATATGGACAGGCGGAAATTAGAATTAAAAAGGCGGACAAAAACCTTCGCCGGGCGGATTGTGCGTCTTTATGTCGCATTGCCGCTGCGCCGGGGCGAGGTGTCCGTGCTGGGCAGACAGATGCTGCGGTCGGGAACTTCGGTGGCGGCAAATTATCGGGAAGCCTCGCGGGCGCGCAGCACAGATGAATTTGTGTCCAAGATCGAAACCTGCGCGCAGGAAGCCGATGAGACGCAGCTCTGGCTGGAGCTATTACGTGACGATTGTGGCATTGGCCTGCCGGAAATATCCGCCCTGTTGGTGGAAGCCGACGAACTCATCGCCATTTTTGTGACCATGTCTAAAAATGCGAAGCGAAACAGGCAATAACTTGAGACCTCAAACCTGAGACCTCAAAGCTGAAAGCTGAAAGCTGAGGGCTGAAAGCAGAGAACACCAGCTTTCCGGTTTCAAGTTTTAGGTCTCAGGTCGCCAGTCTCCGGTTTCAGGTTTGCAATAGCTTTCCGCTTTGAATCTGCGTTCATCTGTGAAAATCTGTGGCCCAGCTGATATGAAAATCTTGATCACCGGCATCTGCGGGTTCGTGGGCAGCACGCTGGCCCGAGCGCTGCTGGCGGCGGCGGAAAATGTGTCGCTCACGGGCGTGGATAATTTCATCCGGCCCGGCAGCGAGCTCAACCGCCGCGAGCTGGCGAAGCTCGGCGTGAAGATCCTCCACGCGGATATCCGCAGCGCGGCGGATTTTGAGACGCTGCCCGCCGCCGATTTCGTGATTGATGCCGCCGCGAACCCCAGCGTGCTCGCGGGGGTGGATGGCAAAACGAGTTCCCGCCAGCTGCTGGAACACAATCTCTGGGGCACGGTCAACCTGCTGGAATATTGCAAGGCGCACCGCGCGGGGCTGATTCTGCTCAGCACGAGCCGCGTCTATTCCGTGCCACCGCTCGCCGCGCTGCCGGTGGAGGTTCATCAAAAAGCATTCCGGCCGGCGCCCGGCGGATCATGGCCGGCCGGACTCACCGCCGCCGGCGTCCGCGAAAATTTTTCCACCGCGCCGCCGATCTCGCTTTACGGCGCGAGCAAACTCGCCAGCGAAGTTGTGGCGCTCGAATACGCGGAGACGTTCCAGTTTCCCGTCTGGATCAACCGCTGCGGCGTGCTGGCCGGCGCGGGCCAGTTCGGCAAGGCGGACCAGGGGATTTTTTCATTCTGGCTCAACGCCCATTTGCGCCGGCGGCCGCTCAAATACATCGGCTTCGACGGCCACGGCCATCAGGTGCGCGATTGCCTGCATCCGCGCGACCTCGCGCCAGTGCTGCTCGCGCAGATGAAACATGGCGACCCGGACAAGCCGCGCATCGCCAATTTCAGCGGCGGCGCGGCCAGCGCGATGTCGCTCGCGCAATTGACGGACTGGTGCGACGCGCGTTTCGGCAAACACGCCGTGGCCAGCGAGGCAGCGCCCCGGCCGTTCGACATTCCGTGGATGGTGCTGGATTCCTCGCTTGCCGCCCAAGCCTGGAACTGGGCGCCAACAATTTCCCGGGAAAATATTCTGGACGAAATCGCGGTCCACGCCGAGAAGCACCCGGACTGGCTGGAAGTCTCGGGGAGCTGAAAGATGAGACCTGAGACCTGAAGGCTGAAACCTGAAGTCAGAAACTGGAACGCGGAAACATTCAACATTCAACATCGAACATTAAATTAAAAAAAAAGGCGGGAGCGTAAACCGCGGATGGAAAAGGATGGCTTGGAAAGAAAACTGAAACCGGAGACCGGAGACCGGAAAGGTAACCGCGAAATACGCCAAATACGCGAACGAGGACAGCCTGAAAGCTATGCGGAAACTTGAAACCTGAGACCTGAAACCTGAAACTTGAGAACGGAAAACATCGAACGCCCAACATCGAACAATGTTAAAAACTATGGCAGCAACTAAACTTAAGCCTGGACCATTGGCCGGTAACGCGGGCAGTGCTCTGCCCGCCGCCATTCCGCCTTCCACTTTCCGTCTCGCCTTTACCCGAGTTCGATGTTCAATGTTCGATGTTGAATGTTCGATGTTCCCGCGTTCAAGTTTCAAGTTTCAGGTTTCAAGTTTCAGATTTCGCTTATGACTTCCCCCGCGCCTCATCCCTCCGCACCGCCGCTGAAACTGTTCTCGGTGGTCATCCCCGCGCGCGATGAGGCGGAATCCCTGCCCGCGACCCTGGAACATCTGCACCGGGAATTTTCGGCGAGCCAGGTGCCGCACGAGATCGTGGTGGTGGATGACGGCAGCAAAGACCAGACCTGGGCGGTGCTGCAGCAGTTGACGGCCAAAATCCCGACGCTGCGCCCGGTCCAAAACCCCGGCGAACACGGCTTTGGCCGGGCGGTCGTCTACGGCCTGCGCCACAGCAAGGGCGACGCGGTGGTGATCATGATGGCGGACGAGTCCGACGACGCGCGCGACGCGGTGCGCTACTGGCAGCTGCTGAACCAAGGCTGGGACTGCGTGTTCGGCAGCCGCTTCATCAAGGGCGGCGCCGTGATGGATTATCCGCGGGTGAAACTGTTCGTGAACCGGCTGGCGAACTTGTTCATCCGCCTGATTTTCCGGATCCCGCTGAACGACACCACGAACGCGTTCAAGGCGTATCGCCGGGCGGTGATCCAGGGCTGCGAGCCGCTCATCGCGCCGCATTTCAACCTGACGGTGGAGCTGCCGCTCAAGGCCGTGGTGCGCGGCTATTCGTGGACGGTCATGCCGATCACCTGGCGCAACCGGCGGTTCGGCGAGGCGAAGCTCAAGATCAAGGAGATGGGCAGCCGCTACCTGTTCATCTGCGCCTATGTCTGGCTGGAAAAATACTTCAGCCGCGGGGACTATAAAAAACGTTGAATTGTTGAAGCGTTGAAAAGTTAAAACGGAAAGACCGGAGTTGAACCGCGAAATACGCGAACAAAAACCCGGAACCTTGGCCGCAAAAAGGCGCAAGGAACGCAAAATATTTTTAAAACACGAAAGACACGAAAAAAAATCAAGGTTGAAACCAGAGACCGCAGTCTTGAGACCTGAAGGCTGAGACGTGAAAGGGGTGAGGGTTGCAAAGTTGAAGCGTTGGATTAATTCAGCGATAAGGGAACATCGAACATTCAACATTCAACTTCGAATATTGAACCGGGGAAAGCGAACTGGGAATTTAACGCAAAGGCGCGGACCGAAGACCTGAAACTTGAAAGATGAAAGTGGCGGGTGGCGGGAAAAAGTTGAAGGGTTGAATCGGAAGACGAAAACATCGAACATCGAACGGCGAATTGGGGAAAAATGGGAAACCTGAAACCTGAGACCCGAGACCTGAGAACGGAAAACATCAAACAAAGTAATAAACGATGGCCGCCAAACATAACCTTGTCCTACTGGCCGGTAGCGCGGGCAGTCTTCTGCCCGCCGCCGGTCCGCTTCCCCGGTTCAGTGTTCAATGTTCAATGTTCGATGTTCGATGTTGAATGTTCGATGTTCCCGCTCACCCCTTTCTGGTCTCGATTTTCAATTCTCGCCTTATGAAACCCCGCTTCTGGCTCCTGGCCGCGCTGCTGCTGCTGCCGTTCATGATCAGCAACGACAGCCTCTGGCTGGACGAAGGCGACACCGCCATGTATGCGCTGCAGCCGGACTTTCACGCGTGGCTGCAGTGGCTCCGGCACGATGTGCAGGCGGATTGCCAGATGCCGCTGGCGATGCTGTGCTCCTGGGTCGCGGGAAAACTATGGGGCACGGCGGAATGGCAGCTCCGCGCCCTCAACCTGTTTTGGGGCGCGCTGGCGCTGCTGGCGCTGAACCGCGTGGGGCGGCGATTGCAAATGCCGTGGCTGCCGCTGCTGCTGGTCCTCCAACCGTATTTCTGGTTTTACACCAACGAGGCCCGGCCCTATGCGATGGAGATCGCCGGGGGCGCGTGGCTGCTCGCGGCCCTGGTGGATTTTTATTTTGCGCGCGCCGCCGGCACCGGCTGGGCCTGGCGGCTGGCGCTGGCGGGATTTTTTCTCTGCTGCGCCACCCTGCTCGCGCCGCTACCGGTGGGGGCCACGGTGTTCGCCGGCGCCCTGCTCGCGTGGCGGTCGGGCTGGAAGCCGGAACGGAAGGCCGTCCTGATTCTGCTCGGCGGCCTTGCCGCCTGTGTGCCGATCGGAATCTATTATCTGGCCACGCTGCTGCGCGGCGTGGAGGGCGCGCATGTGTGGAAGGTGGATGCGAAATTCATCGCCTACGTCGGCTATGAACTGGCCGGCATGGGCGGCATCGGCCTGTCCACCGACGACATTCGCGGGCTGGCCCGGTCGCCCCACCTGCTCCACGACCTGTCCGCCCGCGCGCCGCAACTGCTCCTGCCGCTGCTGGCCCTGGGGTTGCTCGCCGCGATCTTTTTCCTGGGCCTCCGGCGGTGGCGTCAATCCGGCCCGCGGCCGCTCCTCGGAGGCATTTTCCTGGTGCCGGCCCTGACGGCGGGCGTGTTCGTGGCCGTCAGCCTCCTGTTGCAAAAGGCGTTTTGGGCGCGGCATTATGCGCCGGTGTTTCCCTTCTTCGTCACCCTGCTCGGGCTCGCCCTAGCGGGGATCGGGTCGGACCCGCGCCGCTGGTTGCGGGCGCTGCCGCTGGCGCTGGGCGCGCTGCTGGCATTATCCGCATTGAACTTCCGGTTCGCCCCCGCCCTGCGCAAGGAGGACTACCGCTCGGCCGCCGCCTTCGTGCGTCCGCTGCTTGCGGAAAATCGGCCGGTCTGGTGGCTGGCCGGCGGTTACTCGGCGAGCTATTACGGCGTGGATAATTACGGCGTGCAAGCGACGGATCAGGCGCCGAAGCCGGGGAAAGTGTTCCTGGCCGTCTTTTCGCGGACGGATGTCCGCAGGCTGCCGCTGCCGGACGCCGTCGTCCTGAGCCGGCCGGATGTCCATGATCCCCGCGGAGTGGTGCAGCAAATTGTCGCGGACAATCATTACCAGGTCGCCGCCCGCTACCAGGGGTTCGTGATCTGGACGAATGCGGCCAGATGAAAGAGGAAACTTGAAAGCTGAGACCTGAGACCTGAAACCTGAAGCTTACATTCTGCCGCCACTTGTCATTCGCCACCCGCCCCTTGCCCCTTTCACGTTTCAGGTCTCCGGTTTCAGGGCTCGTTTTTATTTGCCTGTTCGGCGTCAGTTGTTTTAATGGGCGCACGCAACCTCATTCCTGATGCGAAAAATCCAGATTTTGATCGTGCTGGCGGCCGCCGTCGGCGCGGCCTGGCTGACCACCCGGGTGGACGACGGCTTGGGCGCGGTCTGGACGCATAACGTGGTGCGCAACTGGGAGCAGTTCGGGTTTTTCAATCTGCACGGCAAAATGGTCATCAACCCGGGCGGATTTGAGGCGGCCACTAATCCTGAAATCTATGCCGGCCATCGTCCGGCCAGCCTGTATCCGGCCTACGTATGCCACCATTTGTCCGGCGCCTCGGATTTCGGGTTCCTCGCCTACTATGGGATCATGGCTGCCATCGTGCTGCTCTCCATCTGGCAGTTGCTGGGCCGCACGGACCGGGCGTTCTGGCTGGCGGTCACGGCCGTGCTCACGCCCGGATATCTCCGCTGGCAGACCTCGCTGGATCCCAACCTCACGGCGGTGCTGTTCGGGTTTCCCTTTTGCGTCGCCGTGATCGGTTGGTTGCGGCGGCCGGTTTTGACCCGGCTCCATTGGGCGGGCTTGTTTTTGCTGATCCTGGTCTATTCGTCGCTCAACTGGACCACCATTTTTGTCCACGCCATGCTGTTTGCGACCCTGCTGGTGCTGCCGGGGGTATCGTGGCGACGGCTCCTGATTTACGCCGGATTGACCGCCGCTCTGGCCGGATTGGTGCTACTGGCCAGTCTGGCCACCAAGCTGCGGCCGGCCGGTGGCGGATCGGGCGGGGGTCTGGCCTTGATGGTGCGCGCGTATGGCTGGGGCAATGCCGGCTATGGGCTGGACCTGACCACCCGGACCGCCTTCACGCGATTGTTCGCGGTGAACCTCATGGGGCTGCTGCCGGTGCTGATTTTTCTTGGCTGCCTGATGTGGCGGCGCGGCCTCCGGCGGTCGCCGGCTGGATGGCTTTGGCTGGCTCCGCTCCTCATGCCGGTGGTCGAAGTGACGGGCATGAGAAATTATTTCGGCCATCACCCGTGGATGTCCGTTAACTTCTTTCTGATGGGTATCATCCTGGCCGCCACGGTCTGGCGTGCGGAGGCGACCGGGCCGGCGGCGGGCGAATCCCGGGCCCGGCTGCCCTTGCAGCTCGGTTGTCTGGCGGCCACTTTCGCCTATGGTTTCGTCGTGCTGACCGCCCAGCATCTGCATAATGAGGGGGAATTGAAACTGGCGGCCCTCATCCGGGAACACACGGCCCGCGACTGCACCATCGTCGTCCGACGCGATACCGACCCCGCGCTGGCGGACATCGCCCCGCGACTGCCGGAAATGTTCGACCGCCATCTCATCGTGGTTCCCGATCTGACCGCCGCCGGCCTGGCCGGGGTGCCGGAAAAACGAGTGGACCTCACCGCCATCGCCCCGCCGGCGGAAACCTCCATCGCCCAGACCGGCGGCGCGGACGCCGGAAACCCGGTTTTGAAAAAAATGCTCGGCTGGTATGCCAGCCACATCGCCCACCGGCGGCCGGGCGATAAGCTGGAACTGGACGGAAATTATTATCTATGCCGGCCCGCCGGCTGATTCACCCATGCCCGCCCCAACGCCAGAACTGAGCCTCGTCATCCCGTGCTTCAACGAAAGCCGCGTGCTCCCGCTGCTGCGCCAGCGCCTGCTCGAGAGCCTGCCGAAGATGAACCTTACCTGGGAGGTCATCCTCGTGGATGACGGCTCCGGCGACGACACCTTTGCGCAGCTAGCCGCCCTGCATGCCACTGACCCGCGCTTCAAGGCAATCAGCTTTTCGCGCAATTTCGGACACCAGATGGCGGTGTTCGCCGGCCTGTCCCGCGCCACGGGCGAGTTCGTGGCCGTGCTGGATGCCGACCTGCAGGACCCGCCCGAATTCGTCGCCACGGGCGTGGCTAAACTCAGGGAAGGCTACGACGTGGTCTATGCCGTGCGCCGCCGGCGCAAAGAGAACTTTCTGAAACGGGCCGCCTACGCGGGCTTTTACCGGCTGCTCAAGGCCATCGCCGAAGTGGAGATTCCGCTGGACTCGGGCGATTTCTGCGTGATGCGCCAGTGCGTGGTGGCCGTGCTACGCACGATGCCGGAGCGCGATGTCTTCGTGCGCGGCCTCCGCGCCTGGAGCGGGTTCCGGCAGGTCGGCGTGGAATACGAGCGGGCCGCCCGCGCCGCCGGCGAGACGAAATACCCGCTGAGCAAACTGCTCAAGCTCGCCTCCGACGGCCTGTTTGCCTTCTCCTCGCTGCCGCTGCGGCTGGCCATCTATCTGGGCTTTGCCAGCCTGGCCGTGTCGCTGGCGGGGGCCGCCTTTTTGATCACCTGGAAATTTCTGAATTTTCAGATCCTCGGCCATTCGCCGTCCGAAGTGCCGGGCTGGACCTCCCTGGTGAGTCTCATCCTGTTTCTGGGCGGCATGCAGTTTCTCATCCTCGGTATCCTCGGCGAATTCATCCGGCGCGTTTACGCCGAGGTGCAGCAGCGCCCGCGCTGGATCGTGCGGGCGGAACTGGGTTTTTCACCGGAGCCCCGCCATGATTGAAACCTGGTCGCGCGGTCCGGCGGATGAAAACATGCCGGAAGCCATGCTGGTGGAAACCCTCGAACGCGTCCGCCGCCATCCATGGTGGTCCGCCCGCGCCCGGCTGGCATTGGCCGTCCTGCAGGCCAACGGCGTTCCGCCCCCGGCGTCCGTCCTGGATGTCGGCTGCGGCTGGGGCGTGAACCTGCAAGCGCTGGAAACCGCCGGCTACCGCGCCACCGGCCTCGACATCTCCCGGCAAATTCTCGAGCTGATTGACCAACCCGGCCGCCGGCTGGTCGAGGCGGACCTGAACCAGCCGCCGCCCACCACGCTCGAACCGGCCGCCGGCGCCCTGCTGCTTGATGTCATCGAGCACTTGGACGACGACCGGGGCACGCTCCGCCGGATTGCCCCGCTGGTCCGGCCCGGCGGCATTCTGGTGGTCAGCGTGCCCGCGCTGCCGGAGCTTTTTTCCGAGTATGACCGGATTCAGGGCCACCGCCGCCGCTATGTTCCCGAAACCCTGCGCGCGGCCTTCGATGACAGCGGGTTTGCGGTTCAAAAAATCTTCTGGTGGGGCGGCTGGATGGTTCCCGTGCTGCGGCGGATGCGGCAAAAATCCTCGACGCCCGGAAAATCCGCACCCAAAACCTACGCCGATTATCTTCGCCTGCCGCCCTGGCCCGTGCCGCTATTGATGCGGGGCCTCTACGCCCGGGATCACCGCCGCGCGCTTCAGGAAAAACTGCGCACCGGCACCTCCCTCTTTGCCGTGGCTACCCGCACCGTTTAAAATCAAGCCGCTTCAGTTCAACGGTAGCAGCGGGCAGAAGCATACCCGCCTGCCCGCTTCAAATGGGCGTTTCAATGTGAACCCTGCCATAGAATGATCAGCAAAAAGCAAAGAAGGGTTAGCGTTTGGAAGGAAACCATGACATAATGCGCGCTTGGGAAATTGGCAAATGGGGAAAGGGCTACATATTTTCGGGGGCCGTCGTGACGTGACTTCACTTTTTCGGGCCACCTGATGTGTTAGTCTGAGACGCAAGAAAGGACCAGACGCATGAAAGGCAAACGATACACGACGGAAGACAAGATTCGCATCCTGCGGGAGGCGGATCGCGGTGAAAAAAGCAT
>CAIQEI010000009.1 GCA_903870815.1 uncultured Verrucomicrobia subdivision 3 bacterium | reverse complement strand
TGGCGGAAGGGGTGGGATTCGAACCCACGGTAGCCTTGCGACTACTTCTGATTTCGAGTCAGATGCCTTTAACCACTCAGCCACCCTTCCAACCTGTTGATTTTTTAACTGAAATGCTGGTTTGCACATTTCATTTTCTGTCCCAGAGTTCAATGCTTACCGCATGAAAAACAATGCCGGCGGAATAAACTAGGCTCGAACTTGGCTCGCTGCAATCTCGTTTGCCGCCAGCAAACAGGCAATTATTATGCTCGAATCCGCGTGCGCTACAAGCTCATTTGAAAAGTCGGTTTTGCGCTCACCTTTATAACGTGGCGAGGTTAGGCAAAATCGGACCACCGTTCCGTTGGTCAAGGAAATGTATCTGAGTGCTTTTCAGTTTAAAAACGGCGTATCAACTCTTCGCAGTCTGAATCTTCGCCCATTCCGCTTTCTGTGCGGCCTCGATACCGCGCAATTCCAAAGAAATGACAGAATAATTGAACGATGCTCTGCTGGTCTTGTCTATGGGATGTCAGTGGATGCAGGTTAGTCGGCCAAATCCGTGGCTGAATCAATGCCTTCCCTGATTTAGTCGTATGCCGATTTCGCTTCAAGTAAATTGGGTTGATCAATGTCCACACCCCGATCCCTGCCAACGCCTTCAACACATCGGCGGCACATCAATGGATTTCAAATGGAAACATACCAATGCACAGGCGATTCAGTTTATTGAGGAGCGTCTGTTCTCTTATTATGTCATGAGGGATCGCCGAGTCTTGATGTTGGTGGTTGATCAGAGTCCGAATGGTGGCAAATATTTGAAGACTCAATCCGACAATGGAAAGCCTGAAATCTTGTTGAGCCAGCCTCCGCCCACCGAATGAAACCCGCTCTTTGAAATCGCCTGCTCAATTCGATTCAGAAGCGCCACTCCGTTTATTCCCCGCTGATTGGCGAATAAAACAACGTTCTCGATCCGGTTTTTTGAGGTGGCCCGGGTGCCGAACCAAGTCTATTATGCGAGCGATGCCGGAGCTGTTTCATAATCTAGGGAAAAATGTCATCGCCAGCTTCCGTGGGCGCAATTTATTGTGGCATCTGATCGCCATCATTTTGACCATTTTGATTGTCCGGTCCGGTCTTGATTGGGCGTACTTTTGCAATTTCCAGGGCGACATATTTTCCAAGCTCGCCAGACCTGCCATCTTGCTCGGGTCTCTGCTGCCGATTCTAGGAACCGTGGCAATTCTGTTCATTGGCACGGTGAGCCAACGCCCTCGGACCGTCACCACGGGCTGGGCTCTGGGGCAGGCCGGGCTGCTTGGTTATTTGGTCTCAATCGCTTACAAAGCCTGCACCGGACGCACCCCGCCCGCTTTTAGGGGATATAGCGTGGCGGCACTCGACAGCCATTCGATAATCGACAACAGCCATGGTTTCCATTTCAGCTTTTTCAATGGCGGCGTGTTCTGGGGTTGGCCGTCTTCACATACTACCGTCGCTTTCGCCTTGTCCGTATGTTTAACCAGGCTCTACCCCAAAAATAAACTGCTCTCGGTCTTGGCGCTGGGCTATGCGTTCTACGTTGGCTTTGCGGTTTCGGTAAGCATCCACTGGCTCTCTGAATTTGTGGCTGGGGCAATCATCGGCAGTGTGGTCGGGGTGGTGGTTGGCAATAGTTTCAGGGCGAAACTGGATAGTTAACGAAACTAGCCTTGACAGTGATTAGATAACGAGGATTGCCGTCCCGCCGGCTTATCAGTTTCTTCGCTACCGCGGAGGCGGCGCTTCGGCCGGTCAATGGCGGCTAGAGCGTTTGAAGAAATACTGTAGCCGTTCGGAGCGAGGATTTTTGGGTGATGGCGAGGCTTTGGCGAAGGAGCAGGTTCAAAGCAACCCTGAGACTGAGCCGAAACGAAGCCTAAACCCAAAAAGACCGCCCACAGTCTTCAGCCAAACCGAATGTCTACAGTATTTTTGGAAATGCTCTAAATGATCAACCCTTCGCTTTGCGGCCGGTGAGAAATCGGAACAGCCAGACGGACGCGCCGGTCAGAACCACGGCGGCAAGCGCCACTAGCCACGCGGGCACGATAAACTGGCTGACCTGCACGCTCGGCGTCACCGACAGGCCGGGGCCGATCACAAAACCGGCCGGCAGCGGCTCGTCGAAGACGATCTTCACCGGCACGCGTTGGACCACTTTAACGAAGTTGCCCGTCGCATTTTCCGGCGGCAACAGGCTGAACTGCGCGCCGCTGCCGGCCTGGATGCTGTCCACGTGGGCGGCAAAGGCGCGGCCGCCCAGCGCATCAATATCCACCGTCGCCGGCTGGCCGGCCCGCATCGCGTCCAACTGCGATTCCTTGAAATTGGCGATGACCCAGACTTCCGCCGGCACGATGGACATGATCTGCTGGCCGACTTGCAGATAATCGCCGGGCTCGACGGCCTTGCGCGTGACCCGGCCGGCGGCGGGGGCAAAAATCTTCGTGTAGGACAGATTCAGTTTGGCCGCCGCCACGTTGGTCTGGGCCTCGCTGAACTGCGAGAACGCCATCTCCTTTTCCGCGAATGCTGCCTCCAGCTGCTTCTGCGCCTCGTCCACCTTGGAGGTTTCCTCATCGGCATTCTCCTGCGCGGATTTCAAATCCGCCTGCGCCTTGGTGTTGGCGGCAAGCGCGCCATCATATTCCTGCGAGGAAATGGTTTTTTCTTTCACGAGGTTTTGCGCGCGGTCAAAATCCGCTTGCGCCTTTTTGGCGGTCGATTCCGCGGCGTCGGCGTCGGCCCGGGCCTTGCGCGCCGAGGCGGCGGCGGTGGCGACCTTGGCGTGCATCAATTCGACGCCCGCGATGATGGTGCGGAAATTCGCGTCCTGCGAGACCGCCGCCGATTGTTTCTGCGCTACCGTGATGGCGTAATCCGCCGGATCAATCTCAATGAGCAATTCATTCGAGCGCACCAGCTGGTTGTCGAGAACATGAACGGCGGTGACCTGCCCGGCAATCCGGGGCGCAATGGAAACGACGTGGCCGGCGATGAACGCGTCGTCCGTGGATTCGTGCGTGAAAAAGTTCGCGATGGCTTTCAGGCCGAAAAAGAGCAGCAGCGCCAGCCCGAGGGCGGCGGGCCAGATAAACAGCGGCGAGTTGAATCTGGCCGGTGAACGGCTGATGTCCGTGGCTGGTGACGGTGAGCTGGGCGGAATTTCATTCATGGGCCGGCTCAAGTTCCCCCGCGGTTTTGGGCGTTTCCCCGCCGTGGTCCTTCGCGATTAAAATATAGATGGACGGCACCACGAGCAGCGTGAACAGGGTGCCGATGCTCATCCCGCTGACCAGGATGATGCCGATGGAATTGCGCGCCGCCGCGCCCGCGCCGGTGACGAACGTGAGCGGAAAGTTGCCGGCGATGGTGGCCACGGTGGTCATCAGCACCGGCCGCAATCGCAGCATCGCCGCCTCGCGGATGGCCTGCGGTTTCGTCCGGCCCCGGCGCTGGAGCTGGTTGGCAAATTCCACAAACAGGATGCCGTTCTTGGAAATCAGGCCGACCAGCGTGATCAGGCCGACCTCGGAATAGATGTTCATGGTGGTCGTCCAGCCGTTCGTCCAGAACGGCACGCCCTGCCCGGGCATTTTCAGGAAGCAAAAGATCAGCGCGCCGAAAATGGCCAGCGGCACGGAGCCGAGGATGATGATGAACGGATCGCGGAAGCTGTTGAACTGCGCGGCCAGCACGAGGATGATCAGGACGACCGCCAGCACGAAGGCCGGCAGGAACTTGTCGCCCTCGACCCGCAGAAACCGCGAGTCGCCGGTATAATCCAGCTTGTAGCCGCTCGGCAGCATCGCGGCGCACTGCTGCTCCAGAAAGGTCAGCGCCGTGTTCAGCGGCACAATGGCAACGCCGCTGAGCTTCACGGAATTCAATTGCTGGAACCGGTTTAAGGCGCGCGGCGTGGTGTGCTTTTCCAAATGCGCAAACGTGCTCACGGGGATGAGCTGGTTGCCCGGCCCCTTCACGTAGGTGTTGCCGAGCTGCTCCGCGTTCAGCCGCGCGCCGCGTTCGATCTGCGGAATGACCTTGTAGCTGCGGCCCGCCAGGTCAAACCAGTTCACATAATTGCCGCCGACCAGAACGCCCACGTCCGTCCCGACCTTCGCCAGGTCGAGGCCGAGCGCGGCCACCTTGTCGCGGTCGATCACCAGCTCAACCTCCGGCTGGTCCACCTTGGTGTCCACCACCGGCGGGAAGGCGAACATGCCGTTGGTGGCGCAGGCCTGCTGCAGCCGCAGCGCGTACTGCAAAATTTCCTCCGGCTCGCCGGTGCCGGACAGCACCAGGTTTACCGGGAAATTCTCGCCGCCCGTCGGCAGCGGCGGCGGCGTGACCATGTGCAGGCTGATGCCGGGAACATGGTTCACCATCGCCTGCACTTCCGGCGTGATCTGGAAAACCGTCCGTTTCCGTTCGCCCCACGGCTTAAGCACCATCCCGCCAAAACCAAAATCCGGCTGGGTCAGTTGAAACACCTGTTCCTGTTCCGGCACCGTGGCAAACGAGCGTCCGGCCACATCCGCGTAGAATGCCGTTTGCTCAATGGTCGCGTTCGGCGGGGTTTCGAGGACGCCGAAAATCACGCCTTGATCTTCCGTCGGCGCCAGTTCTTTTCCCTGCCACGTCATCAGGAACATCGGCACCGTCAGCAGGAACAGGCCGATCCAGATCGTATAGACCAGCGGCCGCCGCGCCAGTGTCCAATCCAGCACCCGGCCGTAAAAGTTTTTCAGCCGGTCGAAGTTGCGGTTGATGTGCCCGGGCAGGCCGCGATCCTCGCGGTCATGGCTCAACAGCCGCGACGCCATCACCGGCGACAGCGTCAGCGCGACGATGCCGGAGATGAGCACCGCGCCCGCCAGCGTCAGCGCGAATTCGCGAAACAGCGACCCGGTCAGGCCGCCCTGGAACGCGATGGGTGCATAGACCGCCGCCAGCGTGATGGTCATTGCGATGACCGGGCCGATGAGCTCGCGTGCGCCGAGCAGCGCCGATTCCAGCGGCGTCTTGCCCTCGCGGATGTGGCGCTCCACGTTTTCGACAATGACGATGGCGTCATCCACGACCAATCCGACGGCCAGGACGATGGCCAGCAGCGTCAGCAGGTTGAGCGTGAAACCGAACACTTGCATCAGGAACACCGCGCCGATGAGCGAAAGCGGGATCGCCACCAGCGGGATCAGCACCGAACGCAGCGAGCCGAGGAACAGGAAGATCACCACCGACACGATGACCAGCGTGATGACGAGCGTCTTCACCACTTCGTGCAGCGCATCTGAAATATACTGGGTTGCGTCATACGCCACGCGCGCGGTGAGGCCGGTGGGCAGATCTTTCTGGATCAAGGCCATCTCGGTGCGCACCCGCTTGATCACATCGAGCGAGTTCGCGTTGGGCAGCACCCACACGCCCATGAACACTGCGCGCTCGCCGCTGAAGCGGACCTCGGAATCGTAATCTTCCGCGCCGAGCACTACGTCCGCCACGTCGCTCAAACGCACGAGCTGGTCGCCGCTCTGGCGGACGACGAGATTCTTGAATTCGCCGGCGGAACGAAGATCCGTGTTTGCCGTCAAGTTGACTTGGATGAGCGAGCCTTTGGTGCGTCCGACGGCGGAAAGAAAATTATTCGCCGCCAGCGCAGTGCGCACTTCGCTCGGACTGATGTTGAACGCCGCGAGCCGGTCGGGCTTGAGCCAGATGCGCATTGCGAAGGTTCGGCCACCCAGGAGGTCCGCCTTCTGCACGCCTTCCAGGGCCGTCAACCTTGGCTGGACGACGCGCACGAGATAATCCGTGATTTGGTTCGCCTCCAGGATGTCCGACGTGAAGCTCAGATAGGCCGAGGCGAACTGCGAGTCGGCGGTGGCGATGGCCAGCGTGGGAATCTGCGCCTCGGGCGGCAGGTCGTTGCGCACCTGGTCCACCTTCGAGCTGATTTCGCCGAGCGCCTTTTTGGAATCGTAATTCAGCCGCAAGTGTACCGTGATGGTGGAGAGGCCGAGCTTGCTCGCCGATTCCATGTAGTCAATCCCGTCCGCCGCCGCGATGGCGCGCTCAAGCGGCTGCGTGACGAAGCCGCGCACCAGGTTCGCGCTCGCGCCGACATAAACGGTCGTGACCGTGACCGTGGCGTTTTCGCTCAACGGATATTGCCGGATGTTGAGCGAACGGATGGCTTGCAGCCCCGCGATCAAAATGACCAGGCTCACGACCGTGGCCAGTACCGGCCGGCGGATGAAGAGATCCGTGAAAGATTTCATGGTCGCGATTATTTAGCCGTTCGACGGCGTCGGCGAGAGCGAGGCCTTGGGCACGTCGGTGTTGTTTTCCTGCACACTGGAGCCGTTGCGTAGCTTGGCCATGCCTGCCGTCACCACGCGGTCGCCGGCCTTCAAGCCCGATTCCACGCTTACAAAATCGCCGTGCGCGCGGCCGGTGCGGATAAATTTCTGCTGTGCGATCAGGTTGGTCGCGCCGTTGGCCGTTTGCGATTCGACCAGATATACGGCGTCGCCGTAGGGTGCGCTCAAAATCGCCGTCGCCGGCACCGCCAGCACCGGTTGGGCTTCGGGCAGGATCACGGACACGCGGACGTACATTCCCGGCCGCAGTAATTGGTCCGCGTTCTCAAATTTTGCCCGCAATTGCACGCTGCGCGTCAGTGCGTTCAGGTCGGGATTGATCGCTGTCAATTCGCCGGTGAAATTGGTGCCGGGATAACTGTCGCTCGCCACCTGCACGACCAGGCCCGTCTGGAGCAGTGATAAATCCTGCTGCGGCAGCGAAAAGTCCACGTACAGCGGCGCGGGCGACTGGAGCGACACGATGCTTTTGCCCACGTCCAGTTGTTCGCCAAGATTCACCATCCGGATGCCCAGCCGGCCTGCGAACGGCGCGCGGATGGTTTTCTTTTCGACGGTGGCGCGGATGGCGTCGGCGTTCGCCTGGTTTTGTTTGAGCGTCGCCTCGGCTTGGTCGAGTTCAGCCTGTGAAACGGTGTTGTCCGCGCGCAGTTTCACGGTGCGGTCCAGATTTAGCTTGGCCAGTTGCATCTGTGCCTCGGCGGCGCGTAATTGTGCATCTTCTGACGAGGTGTCGAGTTTCACCAGCAGGTCGCCCTGATGCACCGTCGCGCCGGATTCAAAGGCGATTTCGGTGACCGTGCCGGCGATCTCCGGCGCGACCAGCACGCCCTGCACCGCGTTGACCGTGCCGATGGCAGTGAGGGTGTCCTGCCATTGTTCCATATGTGCGACCCCCGTCGAGACGGTTTCCGGCGGCGGTAAAAAAGATTTTCCCGCGGCTAACATCTTCCCGAATTGCAGTCCTTTGACCAGTCCCAGGCCGCCGGCGACGGCGACGACAATGACTAGTCCGACGATAATTTTTTTCTTCATTTTGCTCCTTGGGTTTAAATTAGTTAGTTTTTCCGTCCCCGCGGCTTCGGCGCGGCGCCGGCGAGAAACAGTTCCACAACTTTCTTTGCCGTCAACCGGTCTGGCTCGCAATCCGGCGCGACCAGGTGCGCGACCAGGTGGAAATTGGCCAGCCCGTAAAACCCGAACGCGAGCTCGCGGCTCTTGAAATTTTTGTCCAGTTCGCCGTTCTTTTGCGCCCGCTTGATGAGCGAATGGACGAACTCGAAGTTGCGCTCGCATTTCTCCGCGCAGGAAAGGTCCTCTGGCACCTCGCCGGGCGCGGCGAACATGGTCGCAAACGAGATCCGCATCAGCTCGCGGTTTTCACGGAAATACTCGAACAGCGCGGCGAGCATGTTTTCCAGTTGCACGCGGATGCCGGTGCCGGCCTCCGCCGCCTCGCGCAAAATGCGGTACCGCTGGTCGTGCGCCTCATGCACCAGCGCCTGGAACAGGCCCGCCTTGTCGGCGAAATGGTAATAGAGCGCGGGCTTGGAGACCTGCGCGTCGTCCACGATGTGTTGGACCGAGGTGGCGGCATAGCCGGCGTCCGCGAAGCGCTTGAGCGCCGCGTGGAGAATCAACTGCCTAGTGCCGGTGACATCTTTGGCCATACCTACCGAACGGTAGGTAATAGTCCGGCCTTTGTCAAATTTTCATTGTCCGCCGGATTTCCAAGGCTTGAAACCGCCGGCCAAACCGTTACGCTGGCGGCTGATTGGGGAAGTGAACCCGGTTTGATTTTTATGAACATGTTGCGCCCGCCACTCATATTCGCCGCCAGTCTGGCCGCGGCCGTTATTTTCGCGGGCTGCAACCGGCCGGCCTCCGCTCCCGGAGCTGGCGGCGACGCCATCAAAATTGGCGAGTTCGCCTCGCTGACTGGCAGCGAGGCCACGTTCGGCCAGTCGTCGCACAAAGGCACGCAGCTGGCGATTGATGAATTGAACGCCCGCGGCGGTTTGCTCGGAAAAAAAATCCAATTGCTCACGGAGGACAACCAGTCCCAGGCCGGCCAGTCCGCGACGGTCGTGCGCAAACTGATTTCCAGCGACGGCGTGGTGGCGATTCTCGGCGAAGTGGCGTCATCCCGCTCCCTCGAAGCCGCGCCCATCTGCCAGGAAAATAAAATTCCGATGATTTCGCCGTCCTCAACCAACCCGAAGGTGACCGCGACTGGCGACTACATTTTCCGCGTCTGTTTCATTGATCCGTTTCAGGGCACCGTCATGGCGAACTTCGCGCGCCAGACGCTCAAGCTGCAAAATATCGCTGTGTTGACCGATGTGAAGAGCGATTACAGCCTGGGCTTGGCAAAATTTTTCAAAGCCGGGTTCGTCGCGGGCGGCGGCCGGCTCGCCGTGGAACAAAACTACAGCGGCGGCGACAAGGATTTCAACGCGCAGCTGACCTCCATCAAGGCGGCCAACCCCGACGGAATCTTCGTCCCCGGCTATTACACCGAGGTCGGACTGATCGTGTTGCAGGCGAAACAGCTTGGCCTTAACGTGCCGATTTTCGGCGGCGACGGCTGGGAATCCTCCTCGCTCGTGCCCATCGGCGGCGCGGCGCTGGAGGGTGATTATTTTTCCACGCATTTCTCTCCGGAAGACGCCTCGCCCGCGGTGCAAAACTTTGTGCGTCAATATCGGCAAAAATTCAACGAGGCGCCCGACGCCATGGCCGCGCTCGGCTATGATTCTGCGATGATGCTGGCGGATGCGATCAACAAAACCGGTTCGACCGACGCCGCCAAAGTGCGCGCCGCCCTTGCCGCTGAAAAAGGTTTTCCCGGCGTCACTGGCAACATCACGATGGACGCCGACCGCAACGCCTCCAAGCCTGCCGTGATTTTGACCATCACGAACGGAGCTTTCAAATACGTCGAAACCGTTTCGCCGTGAACGAACTTCTTCAGCAGCTCATCAACGGCCTGGCGCTCGGTTCCATTCTCGCGCTCATCGCGCTCGGCTACACGATGGTTTACGGGATTCTGCGTTTCATCAACTTTGCGCATGGCGATATCTTCATGCTCGGCGCGTTCGCCGGATTTTATCTCGCGCCCAGAATTGCCACCGTCCTGCCGCTGCCCTCGGTTGCCGGCGCGCTTGCCGTCTTGGTGATTTCCATGGCCGTCTGTGCCACGCTCGGCGTGCTGATTGAGCGGCTCGCGTATCGCCCGCTGCGGAAACGCCCGAAACTTACCGTGCTCATCACCGCCATTGGGGTTTCCCTCTTCCTCGAATACACCGGGCAGTTCGTCTTCGGGGCCGCGCCGAAAAAGTTTCCCGAAATCCTGCCGGGTTTTGCCGTCATGCACCTCGGCCATTTGAGTTTCAACAGCAATCAAATCGTCGTTATCTCCGTGACTCTCCTGCTGCTCCTTGCGCTGCGGTTCATTGTGCTCAAAACCAGGATCGGCATGGCCATGCGCGCCGTGTCCTTCAATCCCGAAGCCGCCGCGCTCATGGGGGTGAACCCCGATGTCATCATCTCTTTCACCTTCGCGCTCGGCTCCGCGCTCGCGGCGGCGGCGGGCATTTTATGGGCCATCAATTATCCGTCCATTGATCCGCTCATGGGAATTTTGCCCGGCCTCAAGGCGTTTGTCGCGGCGGTGCTCGGCGGCATCGGCAACCTGCCCGGCGCCGCGCTCGGCGGCATCATCATCGGGGTCACGGAAACGCTCGTGTCCGGCTACCTCTCCTCGACCTACCGCGACGCCATCGCGTTCGCCATTTTGATTTTGATCCTGCTCGTGAAACCGTCCGGGCTGCTGGGCAAAAAGGAGGTTGAAAAGGTGTGAATTTCCGCTACGCCAAGACCGTTTTGCTCGGCACCATCGCGCTGGGTTTTTTGGCGTCGCTGTTTGCGAGCCGCATTAATCCTTATTGGCTTTTTATTTTTTACGACATTGGTATCAGCATCGTCATGGCTGTCAGCCTTAACCTCATCAACGGCTACACCGGGCAATTTTCCCTCGGCCACGCGGGTTTCATGGCCGTCGGCGCCTACACCTCGGCGGTCATCACCAATCAGTTTGGCGAGCTGAATGTGTTCGCTGCGAACGCAATTTTTGCCGTCGCGCTGCTCGCCGGCGGCCTCGCGGCCGCGCTGGCCGGCTTGCTGGTCGGCATCCCGACGCTGCGTTTGCGCGGCGATTATCTGGCCATCGTCACGCTCGGCTTCGGCGAGATCATCCGCGTCATTTTGCAGAACCTGGACCGGGTCGGCGCGGCGCGCGGCTTGAGCGTTGTGCACGGCTGGACGAATTTGTTTTGGACGTTCGGCCTCGGGGCCGTGACGGTTTATGTCGTCGCGTCCCTCGTCAATTCCACCTACGGACGCGGCTTTATCGCCGTCCACGACGACGAAGTGGCCGCCGGGGCGATGGGCATCAACCCCACTAAATACAAAGTCACCGCCTTCGTTGTCGGCGCATTTTTCGCGGGTATCGCCGGCGGCCTTTACGCGCACGCCAAACAATTTCTGACGCCCGGCGGCTTCGGTTTTATGCAGTCCATCACCTTCGTTGTTATGGTGATTCTCGGTGGCATGGGTAACACCGTCGGCGTCATCCTCGCCGCGATTCTACTGACGCTGCTGCCGGAAGGCCTGCGGATGCTTGCTGGCATCGACCATCTGCCCGGCCTCGCCGCCGAACGTCCGCTCGGCTGGATCGGTGACACGCGAATGATTATTTATTCCCTGCTCCTCATCGGTTTGATGCTGACGCGGCCCCAAGGACTCTTTGCTTTCCGCCAGCAAAGGAAATAAAAAAACTAGAAATGAAAAAATCAGAATCCAGTTCGGCCAATTCGAAAATTGCTCCGCCCCGGGACATTATTGGACGCACTTTTGAGTTTGCCGTCAGCATCATCCAGCTGTGCGGAAAAATGGATGAACATCCGGGCATCGGCCGCGTGATGATGAGCCAGATTCTTCGCGCCGGAACCAGTGTTCCCGCAAACTTTGAAGAAGCGCAGGCCGCGCAAAGCAAAGCCGACTTCGTCAGCAAAATGAGCATTGCCCTGAAAGAAGCGCGCGAAACCCATCTGCGCCTACGCCTGCTGGCGACCGCCAAGATTTTCCCGGATAAACAATTGCAGCCATTGATTCAAGAAGCGGATGAAATACGCCGCGTGATTGGCGCAATCATCGTGTCTAGCAAGCGTGGCGAAAATGTCTGATTTTTTAATTTTGCATTTTTAACTCATGCCATCGTTGCTCCAGCTCGATCAGGCCACGATCCGCTTCGGCGGACTCACGGCGGTCGCGGAACTGGACTTGCAGGTCGGGCGCAACGAACTCGTCGGTCTCATCGGCCCGAACGGCGCGGGCAAGACCACCGCGTTCAATCTCATCACCGGTGTTTATCAGCCGACCAGCGGCAAAATCTATTTCGATGGCCGGTCCATTGCCGGGAGCCCGCCGTATCGCATCACCGCGCGCGGTATTGCGCGGACGTTTCAAAACATCCGGCTGTTTCCGTCGCTCACCGTTTTCGACAATGTCCGCGCGGTGTTTCATCTGCATCTGCGCGGTGACGTGCGCCACGCCCTCTGGCGCGGTCAAGGATTTCACGCCGAGGAAAAGTCCATTTCCGACCGGGTCATGGAACTCCTCGAACTATTTCAGCTCGGCAAATTCCGCAACGAACCGGCGAAAAGTTTGAGTTACGGCGACCAGCGGCGTCTGGAAATCGTCCGCGCCCTTGCCGCGAAGCCAAAACTGCTTTTGCTCGATGAACCCGCCGCCGGCATGAACGCTACCGAGAAGGTTGAACTCACCCGGCTCATCCAGTTCATCAAGGACCAGTTTCAGATTTCCATCCTGCTGGTCGAGCACGATATGAAAGTCGTCATGGGCATTTGCGAGCGCATCGTTGTTTTGGATTACGGCGTGAAAATCGCCGAAGGCAAACCTGATGAAGTGCGGGCCAACCCGAAGGTCATCGCCGCGTATCTGGGGGAATAATTAACAACGAAATACGAAATCACCGTCCGGCCGACGCACTATGTTTTTTAATTTTGCATTTATAATTTTTAATTGAACCAATGTTGGAGCTAAACAATCTGAAGGTCACCTACGGTGCCATTGCCGCGTTGCATGGAATTTCCTTGTCCGTGCGCAGCGGCAGCATCGTCACGCTCATCGGCAGCAATGGCGCGGGCAAAACCACGACGTTGAAAGCAATTTCCGGTCTTCTTCCGGTGCAAGCGGGCGAGATTCTTTACGACGGCAAAAACATCGCCGGTTTGCGGCCGCACGAAATTGTGGCGCGCGGTTTGTCGCATGTTCCCGAAGGCCGCATGATTTTTGCGAATCTCACGGTGCGGGAAAATTTGTCGATGGGCGCGTATCTCGTGCGCGACCCAAAGATCGTCCGGCGCGATCTGGAATTTGTTTTCGCCACGTTTCCGCGTTTGCAGGAGCGCGTGCAGCAAATCTCCGGCACGTTGAGCGGGGGCGAACAGCAGATGCTGGCGATTGGCCGCGCCCTGATGGCGCAGCCTAAATTTCTGATGCTGGACGAGCCGTCGCTCGGTCTTGCGCCGCTGCTGGTGAAGACCATCTTTGAAAAAATCGTCGAGATTAACCGCGCGCGCGGCCTGACCATTTTGCTGGTGGAGCAGAACGCCAGCCGCGCGCTGGAGATTTCCCACTTCGGCTACGTTTTGGAGACCGGCCAGGTGACCGTGCAGGGTGATTCGGCGTCGTTGCGCCAGAATGCGCAGGTGCAAAGCGCGTATCTCGGCGGCTGACCGCTTACAGCCATTTGCGGATGGCGTCCTGATATTTGTTGTAGATGAACCCGATGACGAGCAGCGCCACGCCGAGCGCCATGAAGGTCAGCACGCGATAAATTGTTTCCTGTTTCCACACGTCTACCAGCACCACGCGACCAACCGCCCCCGCCAGCACGCCGAGGCCGAGCCAGCGGTGGAAGCGTTCCCGCAATGCCATTCCCGCCGCGAACACCAGCACGGCCAGGCCGGCCCAGATCATGGTGATGAAAAATCCGCCGGTAAATGTCTCCGCCCAGCATGACGCCAGCCGCCACAAACTCACGCCGGCGATGAACACCATCGCTCCGTGAATTTTTTCATCCAGCGCCAAGCCTTCCGCCTTGCGCCGGAGAATTTGTTGCATCGCTAGCATTGCCAGTAGCGCTAGCAGGTTGAGCCAATAGACATCCATTTCCAGGTCCGCGCGCGCCCAAAGCGTGATGATGGAAACCACCGCATAAATCGCCGCCGCCCCAAGGGCTTCCCGGTTGCGCTTCCAGACGGCGAACCCAATAACGCCAATGGCCAAAGCCATGAACGCGCCGACGCGCTGCCGGTCGGGAACATATTTCCAGAGCCAGCCGAGTGACATCGCCAGTGCCGTCCAGCGATAGACCAGCGCGACTTGCAGCAGCGGCCGGCGCACGGCATCAGCGCGGTCCGGCTGGTGGGCGAACCAGCCGACGGTGCCTAGTGACAATGTTGCCAGTCCGGCGACGGGTGCCAGGGGAAAGAACCAATCCGGTTTGTCGGACCAGACTTGCTGGAAAAATTCCCAGGCGCTGACGGCCAGGAAGATTTGCCCGCAGATCGCCAGCGGCCAGGCGCGGGTGGCGACGCCGTAAATCGTCGCGGCCACCGCGAGCAGGCTGGTGAGCGCCAGCCACTCCGGCGCGTGAATCAGCGGATGCAGCCAGGCCAGCACCAGCGCGACGGCGGCCAGCGCAAAAATGGACTGGCACCCGGCGCTGAAGTTTTTTTCGACGGCCAAAGTTTTTTGCTTTTGCCACCAGTGGCCGAGTCCGACGCTGACGGCAATGAGCGCGAGGGGATTCCACCACGGCGGCGTGACGTTCAAAAACTGCGTGAACCATGCGACTTGCGCCAGCGCGAGGAAAAATTGGCCGAGCAAGGTGATTTCTCGGGCCCGCAGGATATAAATCGAGAACGTCAATCCCACGGCTTCGGCGGCGAGGGCGAGCGGCAAATGCTCGGCGGTGGTGTTGAACCATGTCGTTGCCAGCCAGCTGGCGAAGGCGAGCAGCGTGAATACGGAAGGTTCGGCGCGGAGCGGCTGCGTACTTTTCCCCGCGTCCTGCCGGTGCGCCCAAAACGCATTGAAGACCATCAGTGCGCCCAGCGCGGCGCCGGTCCAGAGGCCGGAGGAATCAAATGGTTTCAGATTTGCGTCGCACCAGCCCGTCGCCAGTAGCGCGGCGGCATAGGTGAAAAATTTAAGGACGTAGCTTTGCCGCTGCGTGCCCAGGAGGAACAGCACCACGCTTTCCACGCCCAGCACCAGCCCGAGTTGCAGGCCGGCAAATTTGCTGATGAACCCGAGCGTCACGAGCAGCAGGCCCTGCGTCAGATACGCGTTTTTGGCGGGCGGTTCGGCGGGCAGCATTTTTTTGGCGAGGGCGGCGAGCCCGAGCAGCACCGCGCCGTAGCCGAGGCAGACTTTCCAGAAGCCGCCGGAGTGGACTTGCAACATCGTTAGGATGAACAGTCCGAAGAACGCGCCGTTGTTTAGGGAGAGAAACGCGGCGCGATTCGGACCGGAAAGTTTTCCCCCCTTGGACAGGAATGTCGCCGCTGTGAACACCAGCCAGTAGGCCGCGAGGAACGCCACGCCGAAATTGAGCCCTTCGCCGGGTGCGGCCCAGCGCCAGCCGTCCTCATGGAGAAAACGCCAGAATGCATAGCCCGCGTAGCTGGTCGCCAGACCGGCGAACGAGAGGCTGACCCAGCGGTTGCGGATCAGAAATACGACGGCAGTGATGGTCAAAATAAGGTTTGAATAAAGTGTAAAATCGCCGACGCGAGTGATGACGGAGCTGTAAAATGCCAGGCCGACGGCGAACAGCGCCATGACTTCGGATTTGCGGCGGTCGGCGATCCCCGCGATGACGCCCGCCCACGCGAGCAGCAAAACTCCGTCGAGAATGGCGCTTTCAATTATCCTCAGCGGTGGAATGTGATGCGCGGCATAGGTGGTGAAATAGACCGCCGCCAGACCGCCGGCAAATAGCACCTGCGCGTAATTTTTCAACGATTCCTTGACGTTCCGGCGCTGCCACCAGGCACCCGCGCCGAGCAGCAGTCCGCTGGCGAGATAGAGCAGGGAAATTTTTCCGCCGGGGCCGAGCCGGGGAACGACGTGGTGGTACGCGTAGTTGGCAAAGAACGCGAGGCCGGTCAGCAGCATCACAATGCCGGCGCGCACCAGCCAATAAGTGCCCAGGCGCATCTCGAATGACGCTTTTTCCGGAAGGGCCGGTGCTTCGGGCGGTGGGACGCCTTTGCCGCTTGGGATGAAACTTGGCGGAATCGGGATCGCTTCCGTCCCCGGCGCGGCGGCGATGACAACGGCCTTGGCCATAATCGGAATGGGCGGTGGCAGGTTGGGCGGCAGCACGGGCGCTGGCGATGGCGGCGGCGGGGAAACCGGCCCGGGGTCCGGTGGAATTATCGCCGGCGCGCCGGTGTATCTTACGGCGTCTTCTTTTCGTGGCGGCCACGCTGCCGGCGTGAAATTGGGAATTTTTTCCTCGCTGCTTTTCGGGGCGGGCGGAGCGGCCTTCAGCTTTAATACTTGCGTCTGAAGTTCATCCACGCGCCGGGTGAGTTCATCTATGCGGGTCTGGGCGCTGATGGCCCGCACGATGAGCCAGATGCCGGTCACGAGGGGCAGGCCGATCACGAGCACTACCAGCAGAAATATTTGATCCATAGCCGGGTTCCTTCAGGTTGTCCGCGACGGCTGCCGGCGCGGCTCAGGTTTGCCTTTTCCGATTCCACGCGACCACTTTGCACCCGAACGGCGTCCAGGCGTGAATTGAAAAAACTTCCGGTCGGATTAATTCAAACGATGTTGCCCCGCCTTAGGCCGCAGCCGTGCGCCCGCCGAACAGACTTTTCAGCCACGCCCACGCGGCGCGCAGCCCGACCTCGCGGACGCCGGTGAAATGGTAAATCTTTGCGATTTCTTCCTCGTGGCCGCGATAGCGCGGCGGCAGGAGCATCACGGTTTTGGCGGAGTCGCCTTCCACCCGCAGGATTTCCGAGTAAAAGACGCCGCGTCCGGCTTCGTAATTTCCGGCGGGCAGGACGAGCCTGCGTTGCGCCAGGAGGAGCCAGGGACGGTAGTGGAAGACCAGCTCGCCCATTTCGTTTCGCGACAGTTTGCCGTAGGTGCGCGTGGGCACTTTTTCCGTCTGGCGGCCCAGAAACATTTTATTTTCCTTCGCGTCGGGGCGGAAACGGTTTTTCCGGCCGGTGACAAAATCCCAGACGAACGACATGCCAAAATGGGAGAGCCGGAACGACCAGCCGGCGATGAGCCAGGAGAACAGAATGACGACGAGCGCCCATGCCGCGCCCATCCATGGATTGACGAACGACGTGCCCACGACGCTGGCCAGTATCGTGGTGCGGAAACCTTTGAGCGCGGCGTCCACGGTCGTGAACGGGCTCAGGAGAATCAGGGTGTTGATGGCGTTGGACGCGAGAAAAACTATGACGAACGCCGCCATCGCGACGGGCACCATGAGGGCGTTGTAGAGCCAGTGCAGGTCAATCGCCGCCAGCCCCGCCTCCGCGAGCGCTGCGCCGGGCTGGGCGGGCGCGTGAAAAATCGAGGCGGCAATCGGCACGAACGCGCCGGTGGCGACCAGTCCCGAGATTTTGTGCTCGATGGTTTCAGCCACGTCAAAGGGCTTTTTCAAAACGACCGGTAGTGCGATGCCGGCGGTGTCCTTCAAAAAGCAGGCGCCTACGAGTAGCAGCGCCGGAATCCAGAACAGCGGATTCGCGAACCACGGGAGCTCGGCGCGCTTTTCCTTGGGCGCGTCCCACCATTGATAGGCGCCGACCGCGCCGACGCCCAGCATCGGCGAAATGGCCACGCCGGTGATCAGGGAGACGGTTTCGCATAATTTTTTTGAGGCGGGATTGGGATCGGCGGGATTGGGGCTTGATGAATTTTGGGCGTAAGCCGCCGCCGGCAACCAGAGCAGTCCCGCCGCCAGGATGAAAAATCTGATTCGCTTCACGCGCAGCATCATTTGTCCAACGCCGGCGGCTGTAAAGTCCAATCCCGTGACTATCCAGTAAATTGAAATCGCGTGTTGACTTCAGGCGCCCGTTTGATAATTTTCACGTCCCTTTGATTGGAATTTAGATGAAAACGCATTTGCCGAAAGTTAATTTGGACCAGCGCAAGTGGCATGTCATTGATGCCGACGGCGCCGTGCTTGGCCGGCTGGCCGTGCAGGTGGCTGACATTTTGCGCGGTAAAAACAAGCCCGTCTACACCGCGCACCTCGATGCCGGCGATTTTGTCATCGTCGTCAACGCCGAAAAGGTCCGGGTCACCGGCAAAAAGGAGACCGCCAAGGAATACATGAGCTATTCCGGCTGGAAGGGCGGCGAAAAATACAAGACGGTCGAACAGGTCCGCGCCCGGCACCCGGAATTCCTCATCGAACACGCCGTCAAGGGCATGATTCCGAAGAACCGCCTTGGCCGGCAGCTGCTCACCAAGTTGAAAGTGTTCAAAGGCCCGAAGCATGACCACGCCGCGCAGACGCCCGCCGTGCTCGCGCCGGCTAAATAATTTTTGTTATGGCCACGAAAACCTCCAATGAATTCCTCGGCACCGGCCGCCGCAAAACGGCGATCGCCCGCGTCCGCCTCGCGACCGGCAGCGGCAAGATCACCGTCAACGGCCGCACGTTTGAAAACTATTTCCCGCTGGACACCCAGCGCGCCACGGTGTCCTCACCGCTGACCATTACCAACACGGCCAATAAGCTCGACGTGCGCGTGAATGTTACCGGCGGCGGCCCGCTCGGCCAGGCCGGTGCCACGCGCCACGGCATTTCCCGCGCGCTCCTGAAATTTGACGCCACTCTGCGCCCCGCGCTGAAGGCGGAGGGTTTCCTCACGCGCGACCCCCGCGAACGCGAGCGCAAAAAATACGGCCAGCCCGGCGCCCGCAAACGCTTCCAGTTCTCGAAGCGTTGATCGCAACGGAAGGATTCCCCAAACCCGCTGGCCAGTGCCGGCGGGTTTTTTATTTTGGAGTATGGCGCCGGTGGGGCGAGCGTCTTCGCGAGCCGCTGTGGTCGCCGGTAAGTTCGGCTCGCGGGGACGCTCGCTTCACCTGAGAATTTTTCGTGTGGTTCGTGTGGTTCGCGGTTAAATTTTTGAAAGATGAAAGCTAAGAAAGTCGCCATTGTCGGTGCGTCCGGTTACTCCGGCGAAGTCCTCGTGCAATTGTTGTTGAACCATCCGCACGCGGAACTCGTCGCCGTCACCTCGCGCCAGTATGCCGGGCAGACGCTGGCGCAGATTTTCCCCAAGTTCGCCAGCCACCCGAAATCCCGGGCTCTCCGGTTCACCGAGCCAAACGCCGGAATTTTGGCGAAATCAGCGGACGTGGTGTTTCTCGCGCTGCCGCACGGCGTTGCCGCCGAATACGCCGTGCCGCTCATCGCCGCCGGCTGCGTCGTGATCGATTTGAGCGCTGATTTCCGGCTGAAAAGCCCGGCGACCTACCAGGAATTCTACGCGCACGAACATCCCGCGGCGGACCTCCTGAAAAAATCCGTCTACGGCTTGCCGGAGGTGTATCGGGAGGAAATCAAAAAAGCTTTGCTCATCGCCTCGCCCGGCTGTTATCCGACCAGCATTTTGCTGCCGGTCATTCCGTTGCTGAAGGCCGGACTCATCCAGCCCGCCGGCATCATTGCCGATTCCCTGAGCGGCGTCAGCGGCGCCGGTCGCAAGGCGGAGGTGGATTATTTATTTTGCGAATGCAACGAAAGCGTCCGTCCCTACGGCGTGCCGAAGCACCGGCATTTGTCGGAGATCGAGGAACAACTGTCTTTCGCCGCCGGCGCGAAAGTCACGATCCAGTTTACCCCGCATTTGATTCCGGTGAACCGCGGCATTCTGACGACGCTTTATCTTGAGCCGGCAAACAAAGTTGCCGTTGGGCAAATTGCCGCCTGCTATGCGCAGGCTTATGCGGATGAACCCTTTGTGCGCTTGCTCGAAGGCTCGGCGTTGCCCGACACCAAAAATGTCGTTGGCACGAATGTCTGCGAAATCGCCTGGCGGCTCGACCCGCGCACCGGCCGGCTCATCGTGATGAGCGCCGAGGATAATCTGGTTAAAGGCGCTAGCGGCCAGGCCGTGCAAAGCCTGAACCTTGTCTGCGGCTTTCCGGAAACCGCCGGGTTGATTTAGCCGTCGCCACCCGGTGCAAGTCAGGCCTCCCATCGAGCATTTGAACGAACCGGTGCTCCGGTTTGCGCGCAAGGATTTTGCCACGCTCCACCAGAATTTGACCGTTGAGCAGGCGCTCACCTCCATCCGCCAGCGCGGCATCGGCGAAAAAATCGTTTATTTCTACGTCATTGACGACGCCGGCCAGCTGGTCGGCGTCGTGCCCACGCGCCGCCTGCTCATGGCCGCGCTGGCTTCGCCGCTGTCGGATTTGATGATCCGCCGCGTGTTGGCCATTCCGCACACGGCAACCGTGATGGAAGCGTGCGAGTTTTTTGTGCTCCACAAGTTTTTCGCGTTCCCGCTGGTTGACGGGCAGCGCCGCGTGGTGGGGCTGGTGGATGTCGGACTGTTCACGGAGGAGGTTTTCGATCTTGCCGAGCGCGAGCAATTGACGGAGGTTTTTGAGACGCTCGGCTTCCATGTGTCGCAGGTGCGCGATGCCTCGCCGTGGCGCGCGTTCCGGTTCCGCTTTCCGTGGCTGCTGACGACGATTGTCAGCGGCACGTTTTGCGCCTTCCTGGCAAAACTTTATGAGCTCACGCTGGCCAAAAGCCTGATCCTCGCGTTTTTTCTGACCATGATTCTCGGGCTGGCCGAAAGCGTGAGCATCCAGTCTATGACCGTCACGATTCAGGCGCTGCGGACCAGCCGGCCGACGTTTCGCTGGTATTGGCGCACGCTCGCGCGCGAGGCGGTCACGTCCCTGCTCCTCGGCGCGGCCTGCGGCTTGACGGTCACCTTAATCGTCTGCCTCTGGCGCGGCGTGGGCATGCCGGCGGTCGTTATCGGCGCCAGCGTCCTGTTTTCCGCCTTCATCGCCAACTTCGCCGGCTTGAGCGTCCCGACCTTGCTCCATGCCTTCAAGCTCGACCCGAAAATCGCCGCCGGTCCGGTCACGCTGGCGGTGGCTGACACCCTGACGCTGCTGTTTTACTTCAGTCTCGCCCAATGTTTCCTGTAACGATGAACCGTCCGCCGTCAAAAAAGAAATCCGCCCCCATCGGCCTCGCCCCGGCGGCGGAGTGGAACGCCGCTGCCTACGCCGCGAATTCCGTGGTCCAGCACACCTGGGCGCGTGAGTTGATGGCCCGGCTTGATTTGCGCGGCGACGAACACCTCCTCGATGTCGGCTGCGGCGATGGCAAAATCACCGCCGAGTTGGCTCGCGCCCTGCCGCGCGGCTCCGTGACCGGCGTGGACGCCTCGCCGCAGATGATCGAGTTCGCGCGGCGGGCTTTTCCCCCCGCCCAATTCCCCCGCCTGGAATTTCACGTCATGGATGCGCGGAAAATAAAATTCACTTGCTGGTTTGACTGCGTTTTCTCCAACGCCGCGTTGCATTGGGTGGATGACCACGGGGCGATTCTGCGCGGCGCGGCGGCCGTCTTGAAACCGGGCGGCCGGCTGGTCGTTTCCTGCGGCGGCAAAGGCAATGCCCATGACGTATTCCTGGCCCTCCGGCCGGAGCTGCGGTTGCAACGCTGGCGCGAATTTTTCCGCCGGATGCCGATGCCGTATTTTTTCTACGCGCCCGGGGATTATGAAAAGTGGTTGCCGGCAGCCGGTTTCAAAATCAGCGCGCTCAAACTCGCGCCGAAAGACGCGACCTACGCGGGCGCAGAAGGATTCGCGACCTGGCTGCGTACGACGTGGATTCCCTACGTCCAGCGCGTGCCGGAAAAATTGCGCGAGGAATTCATCGCCGCCGTGACGCAGCGCTACGTCGCCAAACATCCGCCGGATGCGGCCGGCTGGGTCCACGTCCGCATGGTGCGGCTGGAGATTGATGCGGTGAAGGTTTAACCGCCTAACAGACCAAACACCCGAAAATAATTTGGTGGGGCGAGCGTCCTCGCGAGCCGTCGGACGTGGTGAGGTTCACCTCGTCAGGAGCCTCGCCCCACCAGTCAGTCTCGGCAGTTTTGTTTTTCGTGTCATTTCGTGTATTTCGTGGTTCAATAATTTTGAAAATGAAAACGCAGTTCCAGGAAATTTCCGGCTCCATCGTCGCGCCGAAAGGCTTTCGCGCCAGTGGCGTGTTTTGCGATATCAAACGCCTTGGCACCGGCAAAGGCTCCAACAAAGGTCCGAAGCGTGATCTCGCGCTCATCGTTTCTGAATCGCCCGCCACTGTCGCCGGCATGTTCACCACCAACCAAGTCTGCGCCGCGCCGGTGAAGATCTGTGTCGAGCGCGTGAAAAAGGGCGGTCATGCGCGCGCGCTGGTGGTGAATTCCGGCAACGCCAATGCCTGCACCGGCCGGACGGGTCTGGCCGATGCCCGCGAAATGGTTTCGTTCACCGAACATGCCTTGAAGTTGCCGAAAGGCTCGGCTCTGGTCGGTTCGACCGGGCGCATCGGTGTGGCCATGCCGATGGACCAGGTGCGTGCCGGCATCGTCGAGGCAGCGTCGTTGCTGGGTGCAACCGTTGCTCACGCCGACCACGCGGTTGAGGCGATCATGACGAGTGACACCAAGCCCAAAGCCATCGCCGTGGAATTCAAGCTCGGCGGCAAAACGGTTCGCATCGGCGGGATTTGCAAAGGTGCGGGCATGATCCAGCCCGGCATGAGCGCGACCGGCGCACGACCGGCGGCGCTGCCGCATGGCGGGCTGCACGCAACCATGCTGGGCTTCATCACTACGGACGCGGCGATTGACTCGAAAGTCTTGCAGGCATCGCTGAACGAAGCCGTTGCCCATAGTTTCAATCGCATCACCGTGGATGGCGACATGAGCACGAACGACACGGTTTTGGTTTTGGCGAATGGATTGGCGGGAAATGAAAAATTAAAAATTAAAAATCCAAAACTTAAAACTTTCCAGTCCGCGCTCAACCACGTCTGTCTCGAACTGGCCAGGAAAATCGTCCGCGATGGCGAGGGCGTTCATCGCGTCGTGACCGTGCGCGTGAACGGCGCCCGGACGATTCCGGATGCCGATGCCGCCGCGCGCGCAGTGGCCAACAGCGCGCTGGTGAAAACAAGCTGGCATGGCGGCGACCCGAACTGGGGTCGCATCATTGACGCCGTCGGCTATTCGCCGGCGACGGTTGTGGAGGAGAAAATTGACATCGGTTACCGTGCCGTGGGCGGGCAGAAAATTCTCTGGAGCCTCAAGCGCGGCCAGCCAACCAAAGCGACGTTCCAGCAGCTTTGTGCGGCCGTTGCCCCTAAGGAATTTGAGCTGCACATCAACCTGAATCTCGGCCGGGCCAGCGCCGTGATGTACGCCGCCGATTTGACCGAGGAATATGTGGACTTTAACAAAGGTGATGTGGGCGACCCGGGTTCACTGGGTGGTTGACGGTTGACACCATCAAATAATTAAGTAGTCTTTTTGTAGATACATTATGCAAACGATGATTCAACAATGGGGCAACAGCTTGGCTTTGCGGATTCCCAAGGCTTTTGCGCATCAGGCTAGGGTTAAAAAAGGCAGTGCCGTCACGCTTTCAGTGGAAAAGGG
>CAIQEI010000008.1 GCA_903870815.1 uncultured Verrucomicrobia subdivision 3 bacterium | reverse complement strand
TTTTGTAAGTGCTTGATAGAGCATCCGGAACTTTACCTTTTCTTTACCAAAAAAAAGTTTTGGAAGGTAAAGTTTCAAGGGATCAGCGTGGCCGTGGGCGCGAACGGGATAGGGATACGGCACAAGCTGAAGGTTGAACTCCAGCGGGGGCGGCCGTTGCGGACGACGAGGCGCGCGCAACGATCGGCCCGGAGGGCAGGAAACAGCCGCAAATAAAATCAGATATGCCAAAGAACAAACGCGGCGGAAAGCGCACGGCCCGGACCCGCCAAGAACTTGTATATTGTATACTGGAGACAATGCTTGGCAACGATATATTTTTCGGAGTTCATAATCCTGTTCGACCAACCTTCCTTTATCAGTCCGCCAGCGCGGTAAAATTGTTTGGGGCACCCCCCGACGCCGGTTAAGCGCCGACTTTGGAGCTTTATGGGTTCTTTACTTGGTATACTTTCAGCAAATCCACTCACAGATAACAGCCAAATCCGGCCCGGCCAGGGTGCTAGACGACGGTAATCGTTCATTCAACGGACGGTACCACTGGGCGCAGCTTGACACTCCCCCCCGACCCCGCAGCGGTTGCGGAGCGCCGTTCTCCAATCCGGCGGGTGTGCGGGACAAGTTCTATCTTTGCCGGGTAGGTGCCTGGCGCTCCGGGGGGCAGTGCTAAGTTGCGCCCGGTATCACTGAGCCTGACCCTTGCCGCTGGCGGGATGCGGGTCTTCGCAAAATATTTTCAATTGGATTGAACCTTTTCTCGCCTCGCGCATTCCTCTTACTGACAATGCCGGAAGTGGCCGACATCGAACAACTGCCCGTGCCGCAGGCCCGCGCCGGGGAACCGGCGGCTTGGGATGCGCTCTTCCGACGCTACCAACTGCCGCTTTATGCCTATGTATTTGAACTCGTTCGCGATGAACAGGCCGGTCTCGACCTCGTGCAGGAGACCTTCCTTGCCGCCGTCCGGCACCTGGGCGGCTTGCGCGACGATGCGAAATTCGGAAGCTGGCTCTTTGGCATCGCGCACCAGAAATGCCTCCAGCACTGGCGCAAACGGCAGGAGATTTTGTATGATGAAATCCCCGAATCGCCGGACGACTTGGAAGCTGGCCCGGACGACCTGCTCATCCAGCGGGAACAGGAGGCTGAGTTTATGAAGCTGCTGAATCAACTGCCGTGGCCGCCGCGCTCGGTTTTGCTGCTGCATTACGTCGAGGATTTTTCCCTGGAAGAAATCGCCCGCATCATCGAGACGCCCCTGGGTACCGTGAAATCCCGGCTGCATTATGCCAAGCGAGCCATGAGGAAAATGCTGGAACAAAATGAAAGATAATAATTCAACGCATTCGGCGGAGCGCCGGGTGGGGCCAAGTCATACGCTTCGGCCGCCGCCAGCGGATTGCAAATCCGCGATACAGCAGAATTCAATTCTGCGCTACCCTGGTTACGGCTCCGCCACGCCATGTCATTACTTTAAAAGTGATTTATGAAAACGCCGCGTGAAGTTTTACTGGCCCGCCATCAGGCCGCGATGCCGAAGCTCGACGCCATCCGCCATGACGTCGTGCGCGAAACCACCGAGGTAAATCGGCGGAAACCGACCGTCCGGGAATTCACATTCGCGGCTACCATCGCCAAGATCATCCGGGTGACGTTTCAGGAACTGATCTGGCCGTGTCGCCGGATTTGGACCGGGCTGGCCGCCGGCTGGATCTTGCTGGCCATGTTCAACCTGTCGCAGCACAACGGCGCGCGGACCAGCTTGGCCAAATCCCAGCCGACAGCGGAAATGATGATGACCTTTCGCGACCAGCAAAATATTGTGAACGAACTGTTCGCCGACCGCTCGCTGCCGGTGGAGGCTATGCGGCCAAGGATTTTCTCACCGAAACCACGGACGGAAACCACGCAACTTTTGGCCGCTTAAAAAATCAATTATGAACAAAGCCACAAACAACAAACCGGGCTGGCGATGGGCGAGGCGAATTCTCGTCGGTGTCGGCTGTCTAGGCACCCTGATCGCGGCATTTTACACCGAGGAGAACTGGCGCGGCCAACGTGCATGGGAAAACTGCAAACGCGAACTCAAAGCCAAAGGGGCCGTGCTGGATTGGAATGCCAATATTCCGTCGCCCGTGCCGGATGATCAGAATTTCTTCACCGTCAATACCAATTTCTATCTCCGTTTCGTGAAACTTCAAACCGCAGAACAAGGGAATGCCGCGTTGCAATTGTCTTGGTTCCACATGGATTACTGGACCAATGGCGTTGATCTGGTCAAGTCCAAGCCGCTTGTGGCCAGGTTGACCGTTGTGACGCCGGGCGAAATGGTGCCGGCTGCTGCTAAATACTGTCTGTCTGTCCAGTTCAACTCTCCCAACGCAAGCCGCCAAATCCAAGAACAGATCCAAACAACGGTTGGCCGCAGCGCCAATGGATCCCAAGGCGACAAATTTTCCGAGTTCACATTAAGCACTCTGGCCCCAGCGCAAATATTTTTACAGGCGGAGGCGCTGCCCAGCCTCGGTGATTTGCGACTTTTAATTCCCCCCGACCTGTCCGCAAACATTGGGGCCTTGGAGGTGGAGCCGACGGCGGATCCCAAAGCGTTTGAGGTAAGGTTGATCGCCGGGAGCATCACGGCGGCGGCGGATTTTCTGAAATGGAGTGATAAGTACGTCCCGGCCTTTGACGATGTCCGGGCCGCCTTGAAACGCCCTTACGCCATCATCCCCGGCGATTATTCGCAGCCATTCCTCCAGCCGATTCCCAATTTTGTAATCACGCGCTGGTTGGCCCAAACCCTCGCCTCGCGGGCGCAGTGCTATTTGCTGCTCGGCCAGCCGGAAAAAGCCCTGCCCGAACTGACATTAATGCATGACTTCTGCCGGATTTTAGAAAAGCCGCCGACCGGGAAACCAATGACATTGGTGGAAGCGATGATCAATGTGGCCATCACCGGGGTCTACGTAAACACTATTCAAGACGGCTTCCGTCTCAATGCCTGGCAGGAACCACAAATGGCCGCTATTCAAGCGCAGCTTGCAGGGTTGAATCTGGTGCCGTATGTGGCGGACGCTGTCCGCATGGAGCAAGTCGGTGCCATCGAACTCGGTGAAAAGGTCAATTTCAGAAAACTCATGACGGGAGAAACTTTTGGCAACAAAACCAAGGGATTTTTAAAAATTCGCTCCCACGTTTATGATTTGATGCCACGCGGCTGGGTTTATCAGAATATTTTGTATTCGGCTGAATTCATGCAGAACCAGATTGACCGGTTTGACCCGACCAACGAAGTGGTTTTTCCGAGAAAATGGGATCAGTCGGATGGTGAAATGAACGCGGTATTCGACCATTTTTCGTTTTTTCATCTCTGGGCTACCATGAGCACACCCAATTTTAAGAAGGCCATCCAAGCGCTCGCCTACAACCAAACCCTAGCCAACGAAACCCAAATCGTCTGTGCGCTGGAGCGCTACCGGCTGGCGCATGGCAATTATCCCGAAACTCTCGATGCGCTGATACCGCAGTTCATCGAGCACCTGCCGCACGACCTCATCGGCGGGGAGCCATTGCATTATCGCCGCACGGACGACGGGAAGTTTTTGCTCTACTCCGTCGGCTGGAATGAGACGGATGACGGCGGGCAGGTCGTTCTCACCAAAGACGGTTCGGTAGATCGCACACAAGGCGACTGGGTCTGGAGTTATCCCAAGCCGTAAGCAAACCTGCGGCCTGCGCAGATTCTTACTTGGCGTCGAACGGTTAAGCGTTGAAGAGTTGAATCGTGAAGGGTTGAAGGGGGAAACATCGAACACCGAACATCGAACACCGAACATCGAACACCGAACATCGAACATCGAACGCTGAACCCTGAACGGCCGGGGCGCAGTCAGAACATCGGTAACACATGTGGTTCAGAACATGGGTAACACATTCTGTTTATAGGTTACACTTTGCCACTTCACTTTGGCCAGCTTCCAAGCGGCCCGGCCGGGCCGCTTGGAAACTGCTCGTTTCTGGATCGATATGGCCCAGCAGCAGTTTGCTGAACCACACTTCCACCAAGCCATTCGTCTGTGGGCTTAACCCCACCGACCAGCCAGCCACCGCCGTCGTGATCATAATCTTTTCCCTCCGATAGCCGATCACCCCTGAACAGGGCTGCACTTTCCGCGTCTCCATCCCCCCATAATCAATGTCCGCCGGCGTTCCTTCATACTTCCGGGCCGAGGCCTCATACACTTCCGCCGGCACACGCATGCCGAGCGCTTCGTGCGGTCGTTCTGTGTTGTATTCTTCACGCCACAGATCAAACGCCGCTTGATCACGCCCCACGCGGCCGCCCTCCAGTTCCCGCCGGATGTCCCGATGCATCCGCTCATGCGCCCCGTTATCCTGCGGGCACCCAGGTCGGCTCCGTTCCAAATTAATCCCCAACGCCAGCCACCACGCCGACAGCCGGCTCAACCCCAACACCGCCCGCGCACTGGCAAAGGGGGAACCGTTGTCGCTCCGAATCGCCCCCGGCAACCCGTGCCGCTCAAACAAACGCTCAAAACAAACCTGCACCGTTTCCGTGCGCGCGCTTTCCAGGGCCCGCATCTCCAACAGCATCCGGCTGTATTCATCCCGCACCGTCAGTGGTTCCACCCGCAACCCGGCCCGGTCTTTCCACCACCCTTTGAAATCCACCGTCCACACCTCATTCGGCTGCGCCGCTTTCAACCCGCTCCCCAGCCGCCCCGTCTCCGTTGACCGCCGCATTCTTCGTGGCACCGTCAACCCCGCCCGCTCCAGTACCCGCTTAAAACTGCTTTCACTCGGCACGGCCCCGCCGTGCTTCCGTTGGTATAAAGCCTGAATCTTTCGCGGCCCCCAATGCGGATGCGCCTGCTTTAACCGCACCATCGCGCACACCACCCCTTCCCCAAGTTCATCCGCATGCCCGTGCGGCCGCCGGCTTAACTCGCTGAGCCCATCCCGCCCGCGCTGGAAAAATCGCTCCCGCCACTTATATCCCGTCTTCGCACTGACCCCATACTCCCGACACAACTCCCGAAAGTTCGGGCGCGCTAACGCTTTCATCACAAACTCCATTCTTTGGTCCATTTTTAGGCTCGCTTTCCATGGCATTCAAAACGTCTCGCAACGTCTCAGCCTTTTGTAAAGTGTTACCTATGTATTGAACCATCCCTGTTACCCATGTTCTGAACCTGCACCCG
>CAIQEI010000007.1 GCA_903870815.1 uncultured Verrucomicrobia subdivision 3 bacterium | reverse complement strand
CCACCCGCCGCGTCTGCGTCTTGCTGCCGGCCAGAATTGCGCGGACCATCGGCCCGCTGAATAAAATTGGTTTTTCGTTCATGGTAAAATCTCCTGCTTCTGCCACTCGCCAGTTTTTTTATCATTCCACACCAGCACCCATTTGATCTCCGGCCAGAGCCGGGCGGCTAATTTCAGGTTTTCAAACCCGCCGCGAAAAGCCTTCGGGCCTTTGACCTCATAGGCCACCCATCCGCCGTCAACGGGGCCGACAAAATCCACCCTGAACCAGATGCCCGTCGCCAACTCTACCCGCCACGCCTGGGCGCGGAAATTAACACCCGGGTGAAGCACCGGCAGCACGCGCGAAAACTGCGTTTCAAGCTTGTTCATCTTCGGTCCTGCCGCCTGCCGCAGACGCTTGCCATCGGGGATGTCATTGATGATCGTCACCGTCTTGGGCTTGCCGCCCTTTTCCGTGCGGGCCTTCATCGTCAAAAATTCAAAATAGGAAAATGACATGATGTTATTTGGTCAGTTTTGCAAACTCTTCCCATGCCCCTTGAACCCGGCGGAACAACTCAGCTTCCCCGCCGGCATCTGGATGATGCTTTTTGACCAGTGTCCGATAAGCCTCTTTAACCTGGTCGGCGCCGGCATTGATGGGCACACCCAATATTTCCCACCATGACGATGTGGCGCGCTCGGGTAGCGCCGTGTACCCACGAAACGCCTGCTCGATGTTCCCCACCCCCCAGCGTTGCTGTCCCCGTAGAGCGTCAATGTGGGAGGCGATCGCCCAGATATTGCACTCAACCCGGTCCCACCGATCACACGCCAAAACGACATCTTTCCCCTTCAGCTTGAAATAAACCGCCGCGCCTTTATCAATCGGCTGGCCAAGATTGGCATACGGTTCGCCGTTCAGCTTCAATTTCACGTTGGTGGACAAAATCAATTCCTTGGCTCCCAGCCGGTCGAGTTGCAGCTGCAACTCGTCAAACACCTTCGCCATGGAATGGCCGCGGCCGAGGCCGCCACGGCGCTGGCGGCCAAACTGACTCCAAGTTGGGGATTTGGTCCGGGGCCAACCATCCGGCCAACTGAGGGGGAATGCTGTTTTATTGTTCATGGTTTTTGTGTGTTGTGGTTAAATTTGTTCCCCAGCCCCGTCCTCCGCCAAGGGTGCGCGAAATCCGGTTTATGCTTCGGCTTCGTTTTCCGCCATCCCGAGCAGCCGCGTGCGTCAATGCCGGCGGCGGTCGAGGTGGCGGGGAAGGGTTGTTTTGGGGCGGGGGTCATGGGTTATGCTTGAACGGTGGCCTCGAGCTTCATCGCGTTATTAACCTCTTTGCGCACCGCCCATTCCGGCGGGGATAGCAACGCAACTTCCTCGGGGTAGGCAGGATAAAACCCACTGGCCTTCGCCAGACCATATTTAATGATCTCCTCCTCGATCTTCGGGCGGTAAAGTTCGTAGGTGCCCTGGGCGATGCAGTAACATTTTACCGCGTAAGGCGGCGTTTTTTCGACGGCTACAAAGACGAAATCGGTTTTCTTCCATTCCGGTTTTCCCATCGCGTCACAGGCGGGATTCCAAAGGAAATCACGGTAAAAACACGACTGCAAGAAATACCCAAAATCCACCGCCGCACTGGCGAAAGCCGCCGGGCGGGCGTCTTCACACGTCTTTGCGTCCACTATGGCGTTGCCATCATTTACGAAATCCAACCGGCCCTTGAGCTGGGTCACTTCTCCGTTAAACGGGTTTTTCCAGTCCGCAAAAACCGAGACTTCCGGTTTGCCCTGTCCAAATGCCGCCGCCGCGTTGCGGTGATTTCGGATGCTGAAAACCATGCGATCACAGGCCGCCCGGTCATCCGCCGTCACAATCGGCATTCCGGCGTGTTTGGCCAGCCAAGCTTTTCCGGCCGCCGTGCGGCCATCGTAATCATCAGGCTTGATGGCCACGCGAAGCGGTGCGTCCGGAGTCAGCAGCATGTGGTGAAACAAAATCCCCTTGGCCAGCGCCGGGGTGGATTCCTGCGGCTCGTCCTTCGACGCCTTAAAATGAGCTGCGGAGCGGACAAACTTCTTGATGCCAGAGGCGTTGAAGCCTTCCGCTTTGCGGTAGTCTTCGTCCGGCTGATCGAAAATAATAGCGTTCACTTGGCCACCGCCTTCGTGCCAAACTTGCGAATGAGTTCAGCCAGGTTTTTGGCGTTGGCCGGCGAGCGAAGGGATTCAATCACGGAGGCTGGAACACCATCCCAATCCAGCCAAGAATCCCACCCGATTGCCAGATTCTTGTTGGCCACAAAGTCAACGAAATCGTCAAACATGACGCCGCAATCCGTGTTGATGAACCGGGCGAAATCTTGTTGCGGCGTGAGCGGGTCGGCAGCCTTTTCGGCGGCGGGTTTTTCTTCCTTCTTCACCTCGGAAATGGCCGGCAATGGTTCCACCAAAGCCGCCGGCGGGGCGGGCGCAAAAAGCTGGCGAGATGGTGTGGCGGGCGACTGCACGGTGAAAGCCTGCACGTCAACAACCTCGTCGTCCGTCT
>CAIQEI010000006.1 GCA_903870815.1 uncultured Verrucomicrobia subdivision 3 bacterium | reverse complement strand
CCGACGGCGCGCACGGAGCGACGCGCCCTGCCTGTGCCAATGTTATTTGAAACTTTTATATGAACTGGGCCCCCTTGAATCTCACCGTTCGTGTCGGCTGCAACCTCGCCTACGAAACTACCGTGCCGACCCCGGTGTTGTTTGTGCTCAAGCCCCGGCTCGAAGGTAAGGTGCTCGTCATGCAGGAGCGGCTTTCCTTTGGCATCGGGTTGCCGGCGTACGAATTTCAGGATTCGCATGGCAACATCACTTATCGCTCCACGTTCATGCCGGGGCGCAACGAAATCCGGCACGACGCCCTCGTCGCCGTCTCCTCGCTGCCGGATAGCCGGCAGATTATCGGCAACATCGTGCCCGTGGGTCAACTCCCCCATGAGTTGCTGCGGTACACTTTACCGAGCCGTTACTGTGATTCCGACAAGCTGATGAATTTTGCCTGGAACCAGTTCGGCCAGATCCAGCACGGATTGCCATGTGATGCCTCGCCGAGCCGGCGAACGTCGGAAGAGCGATCGCATTCACGACTGGCTGGAACAGAACCGGGATTTCATCGAACGGGAACTGGCTCAACACCGCTATGAGCGCGAAGCAGCGAATAAGCGCGCGGCATTGCTTACCAGCCTGAATCTCACCGACGCGCAAAAACGGCTCCTGGGCATCGAGGGTTGAAATGGACGTGGCCCTTAATCCCGAAACCGGCGCCGAACCGCAGCGACGAGGTGCGTGCCGCACTGGCCACCTTTCCGGACTGGCACGTTGCAGACGGCCACCAGGCCGGGCAGCAGCCCGGTCTAGTGGCCGTTTCTTGGGCACGGCCGGTTTCATCCGGTCTCGTCAGCTTGACGACTTCGCAATGCAGTGGAATGGAGGCGGAATCATTGTAGCCGCAATGGCACGGAATGGAGAGGCGGCAAACTGGCGAGTCCGGCCAGGCCGCGGGCGGAACCGTGCCGTCACTTGGTGCGCAGCACAAGTGGCGGCTCGGTGACGGTCTTTGCAGTCGTCCCTTTTTTCCCAAACCATCTACCGGCGACAGCCGGTGCGAGCTGGCGAGTTCCCTGTAGCGTCGCAGACATTCTTTCCCTGCCGGACAGCGCGCTGAAGGCTCCGCCAAACTGAACGCGTGTGTAGACCTGAAAACATTCGATAACCTGCGACGTCCGCATCGCGCGCGCTGTAGCGAAAGGCCAGCCGTGGGAAAACATTCGTAAACCTGTGATGGCTGGCCGGTGCTGGCGTAGGGGCGGCGTTAGCCGCCACCGCCAGCATGAGCGGCCGGCGTCCGCGCGCGGGAAATGATCATCGTAAAGGGAAACCGTGAATTTGACGCGCGATTCGTCATTGTTGAGCAACGCGAACCAATTTTCTATTGAGCCAGGCGAACGAACTTGAATTCTTGGCGACTAAATTTTCGTGGTTGTTGAAATTGCCGGGGATGAACGATTTTGTTTTGCGCTGGTGTGGTGGTGTGGATTGGGGGATTCGCCTGCGGTTTTTGTCGGTTCAATATTAACGAAACAAATGGTTCCAAACGGTTGTTGACGAATCAGAAGGCCTTAAATATCATCGCAGAAAGATTACTATGATTAACCGCAAAACGCGCCCGACCTCATAGTTAGGCCGAAATGCACACCAAACCAAAACCAAACTATGAAAAAACACATCGCACTCATAATGGCAGCCGTTACTTTGCTTCTCGCCGGTTGTTGCACCACCCATCATGTCACAAACTGGGAATACAAGACTGGGTTTATGTCGGATGCCGAACTTAACGCATCGGTCAGCCAGGGATGGAGAGTAGCCTATGTCTTGCCCATCCCTCCCGGGAACATTGAATACGTCTTGAAGCGCCCCAAACTGTGATGATAATTTTTCGGCCTAACAATACTCTAGAGCCGTCCCCGATTGGCGCTGTCCGTCATTGCCGTCAACTTGGATCACTATCGGCTGAGCGCAGATTACAAGCATGGGATGCACTACACCGCACTGCCCACGGCTTGGGTCAGCGGGTTTCCCAAGGAATCGATGCTGCACATTGGCAGTCGCACGGCTTGGGTTGCTGATCAGGCCGGTGCCACGGCTGGCTATTTGGAATTTCATGGTCAAGGTCTGTCCACCTTTGAACGGGCGATGGATCGCGATGAACAACTTATGGCAGTGCTTGGCACGCGGATGCTGGAATCCCGTAAACGTGTCGGCGAGACCGCTGCGGCCATCGAGCTGCGCCAGAGCGGCGAGAATAGCATCCTCAACACCGTGTCTTTGAGCGTCAGTGCGTCGCTGACGCAAGTGCTTCGCTGGGTTTATTGGTGGAATTCGACTGAGTCCATTCCCGACGCCATCGGTCCCGACCTGGTGCTGGTCACGTTGAATGCTGACTTCAGCATCACCGGCATGTCGGCACTGGAAATCACCGCACTGGTCGCCGCCTGGCAGGCCGGTGCCATCAGTCAGGCCACCATGCTCGACCTGTTCCGCGCCGGTGAAGTCATTGCACCTGGTCGCACCAACGATGAGGAAATCCAACTGCTGGCGACTGAGTCCAAAGTCCAAGGTCCAAAGCCCAAAGTTGCTGCTGTGGTCTCGCCGACTGTTCCCGGTGATGTGAACGCCAAACCTGTAACCGTGTCCTAGCGGACTGCCAGCATTAAAAATTTATGCCACTGAAATATAAATTCGCAACGAAGCAGGAAATTCCTGCGGAACTTCAAACCTTTTACGTCGAGCGCGATGGCGCTTGGCTGCTGGATGCCGATGGCGTCGTGAGTCAGTCCAAGCTGGATGAGTTCCGCCAGAACAACATCACGCTCACCAAGTCCTTGCGGACGGCCACCGATGAGCTCAAGCGATTTGAGGGCATTGATCCTGACGCGGTGCGTCAGCTTGCCGAAGACAAGCGCAAGCTGGAAGAGGCGCAACAGCTCAAGGCCGGCGAAGTGGACAAGGTGATTGAGACGCGCTTGAAAACCGCACTGGCTCCCGTGGTGGCTGAGCGCGATGCCGCGAATGCGCGGTTGTCGGCGGTGTTGATTGATAACGCGGTGGTATCGGAAGCGACCAAGCGGGGCCTGAGGCCCACCGCACTTACGGATATTACCGCCCGCGCTCGCCAGACGTTCAAGCTCGTCAATGGCGTGCCGCAGGCTTTCGACGGTGACGTTCCCCGCTTCGGCAAGGATGGCACGTCTCCGATGACTTTGGCTGAATGGGTGGATGCGTTGGTGTCTGACGCTCCCCACTTGTTCGAAGCAAACGCTGGCGGCGGTGCCGCTGGCTCTGGTGGCGGTGCCGCCGGCAACCGGTCCGTGAAGAATCCGTTCCGCAAGGAGACGTTCAATCTCACGGAGCTAATGAAAATCCAAAAAAACGATCCTGCGCTCGCGGCCCGTTTGAAGGCTGCTGCGTAAGGATCACGATAAATAAATCGGCGCTTTTACAAGACGCCGCTACCAAACAAAAACTATGGCAAAGACACAACTTGCAGACATCATCGTACCGGCGCAATTCGCTGGCTACGTCCTCCAACGCACGGCGGAAAAATCCGACCTGTTTCAATCCGGCATTGTCGTCCGCACGCCGGACTATGACGAACGCGCCAGCCTCGGCGGCACGTCTGTCAACATGCCCCACTGGAATGACCTGACGGGCAATCGTCAGCCACTGAGCGATGCCGCGCCGCTGGTGCCGGCGAAACTGGTCGCTGACCAGGACATCGCCCGCATCCAGAACGACGGCAATGCGTGGTCTTGGAATCATCTGGCGACGGTGGTTGCTGGTGATGATCCGGCCTTGGCGCTGGCGAACTTCATGGCGGATTACTGGAATCGCCAGAACCAGTACATGCTCATCAACTCCCTCACCGGCGTGTTCGGTGCGGCGAGCATGGCGGGCAATCTGTTGGCGATTCACAGTGAAACCGTCGCCGGCCAGACGGCTGCCACGCGACTCAACGGCGCTACCTTCGTGGATGCGACTCAGAAGTTGGGTGATCGTGGTGACCGGCTCGTGGCCGTGGCGATGCACTCGGCGACGGAAGCCGCGTTGCGCAAGCTGGACCTGATTGACTTCATCCCGGATAGCCAGGGTGAAGCGCAAATCCGCACGTTCCAAGGTCGGCGCGTCATCGTCGACGACGGCTGTCCTTCACGCGCGGGCACCACTGACGGTTTGGTCTATACGTCCTACCTGTTTGGTCCGGGCGCGTTCGGTATGGGCTTCGCCGATCTGAACGGCGCTCCCGTCGAGGGTGGTCACGGCACGGAAGGTTGCGAAATGGCGCGTGATGCGCTGAACAGCGACACATTTCTGGTCAATCGTCGCCGGTTCATTCTTCATCCGCGCGGCGTGAAGTTCACCAGCGCGGCCGTGGCCGGCAGCAACCCGACCAACGCTGAATTGGCGACTGCCGCCAACTGGGTGCGCGTGTGGGAAAACAAAAACGTCCCGGTGGTCGCCGTCACTCACAACATCTAAACCAATGGCGTGCCGGTGTTCGCACCGGCACACCGCTTTTTTGAAAGAAAAAATCTATGGGTAAACTTATTCCTCGCAGTTTTGAACGGATCCGTTCGGGTGAACAAATTGTGCCGCCGACTTTTGCCAACGTGGCGGCGGCGGTGGCCGCTGGTGTCACGGCGGCGAAATATCCGAAACGCACCATCTACCTTACGGCCGGCGGCACGGGCGCCGTGCCGTGCCTGGCCATCAGCGATGGCGCGAACTGGCGGCAAATCGCCATTGGCATCAACGCCATCTGACAGCGCTGACTGCGTCAGTGCCACCTTTTTTCTATGTGTAAAATGTATCCCCGCATTCGGCGCAAGCGATATTCGTTGGTGCCGGTCACCCCGCCGGCCGCGCCACCTGTGGTCACGGTCTGTCCGCATTGCCTTCGGTCTTCCGCCGAGTCCGTGCCGGACGGGCCTTCCAAGCCGCCTGTTGCTGCCGGACCGGTTCAGTCCGAGCCGGACGGGCCACCTGTGGCTGAAATGCCACCGGTTGAAACCGTGCCACCGGTCGTGCCCATCGTGCCAACCGAAACCCCGAAACCGAAAGCGACCCGTGCTAAATCCAAACCCAATGCAAACTAACCCCCCGATGACACGCGGCCAGCGGCGCACGTGGATTGCACTGGAAGAACAGAAACGTCGTCGCGCACGGGCGGCGGCGTTGAAACCGCCAGTGGATCCGGCCATTGTTTTGACTTCCGACGGTCACGGTCGCTTGGCGTGGACGTTGAACTTTGCCTCGGCTTTGGGCTTCAACGTTTACCAGTCTGACGATGGTGTGACTTGGGGTGCGTCTTGCGACGGCAGGGACGCCGGTGTGCTATCGGCGGATGAAGTTGGCGTGCCCGGATATTTTCGCATCTGCCAAGCTGATGGCGACGGCAACGACGTGCTGCCTTACTCGAACGTGGTTCACTCGGACGGCCTGTAATTGCTATGGCGCTCATCCTCATCAAGGAAGACGGGACCGGCAAGGTTGACGCGAATGCTTACGCGGATTTGACCGATGCCAATGCCTATTTTGATGGGCATCTTTATGCCACGGCTTGGACGGCGGCGACGGATGCACAGAAATCCGCCGCGCTGGTCATGGCCTCGCGGTTGGTTGACGCCGAGTTTCAATTCAACGGCACGCGAACCAACGCGGTGCAAGCTCTGCAATGGCCGCGTGCGATGTGTCCCGAGCCGGACAACGTCCATGTGCCGATCTCCGTGCTGCTGCCGATTCCCTACGACTACGTCCAATACGACACCGTGCCGAAGGCCGTCATCCAGGCGACGTGTGAGATGGCGCGGGAACTTTTGATCGCGGACCGCACTGTCGCTCCGGCCGGTGAAGGGATGAGTTACCAAAACATTGGCGGCAATCAAACCGGTTACGACAAGACTGATAAACGGCCGGTGTTGTCGCAAGTCGCCCAGGTAATGCTGGCGAAATACGGTTCGCAAATCAGCGCCAAGAGCGGCTCTGTACGCCTGATGCGGACCTGAGTGCGTGCCGCACTGGCCATTTTAAAATGACGAACATGAACTCTGCCGATTTTCTCAACGCCATTGATCACGCTGCCGGCATGAACGATCGCTGGTTGTTTCTGGCGGCGTTCTGCCTGCTGCTGCTGGTGTGCGGCGTGGTGATTTATTGGCTGGTGAAACAGCTTCAGGCCGTCATTGCCGATCACAAGGCGCTGCGCGATGAGCATCATGCTGCGCTGGCCCAAATCATCGAGAAACAGAATGACACCGCGCTCAAACTTGCGGTTTGCATTGATCGCAATTCGCAGGCCTTGCAAGAATGCGCTTACGAACTTCGTCGGTTTCAGGACCAAAAAAATTTATGAAAAAAACAAAACTGGTACTAACTCACATTGTCGCCTTGGCGGCATTAACCTTCATGTCCGGCTGCGCCATGGCACCGCTGAAGGGTGGCCATGCCACGACCAGCCAGGCGGCTGGACGCATCGAGCAAAACGTCGTGCAAGGCGAGAACCCGGCGCAAGTCTCCCGACAGGATCAGGAGACTGTCCGGACGAAAACTTACACTGTGCCGGCGGGGTCGCGGCTGGTGGAGACGCATGTCACCGCCTACGAGGCCGGAGCATCCGCCACCAATGCGACCGCCGTGGTGCTCAGTGCGCCAATGCCAGTCGTCGAGCATGAGGAGACGCGCGCCAAGACGGAGCTGGGCGCGGCGCAGAAGGACACGGCGCGTGAATTGAGCGCGAAGTTGGCGAGCCTTAAGGGCATTGTTTTGGTCGGCGTGGCGCTGTTCCTGTTCGGCCTGGCGACGTTGTTCTACCCGCCGCTGAAACTCTTGATTGGCAGCGTCACAACTAGCGTGGCGATCATTGTAGGTGGTCTGGCGTTGATGGTGTTGCCGTCGTTGATCGTCGGCAACGAACTTCTGATCTTGGCCGGCGTAGCTGCGGCAGTCGGCCTGTGGTTTTTCGCTCATCGTCATGGCCAGCTTCGCGGCTTGGTGGATGCGGCCGAGGCCGCTGTCACTTCACCGCCGGCAACTCCGCCGACTGATTCTGGAAAGGTGGGTGGGGTATGAATCCGGAGCAGCATCAGTTTTTGCGGTTGCTTGGGCATTTGCCGGCGCGGCTCAATGCCGAGCAAGCCGCCTGGGTCATCAACTGCCAACCGCATGATATTCCGGTGCTGACCGCCGCGAAGCTGGTCAAGCCGCTGGGGAATCCGCCGATGAATGGCATCAAGTATTTTAGCACTGCGGATATTCAGGAATCTTGCAAGGATCGGAATTGGCTGGTGCGCGTGAGCGCCACCATTCACCAGAATTGGGCCAAACGAAACGCGCGCTACACGAGTCCGGCCGGCGCACCGGCTTTGCCGGCCGGGTCAAATAATTAGTTTGGGTCTGGTGGTTGGGGAGCACGCAAAAGCGGTTGAGCTGGGAACTCAACCGCTTTTTTGATGCACTGATAGGAAATTGCTTTCCGTGCGGGCTCATTTACTTGACGCTACGCGGGTAATTTAAGATCCACCCCAATTCCACAGGTTTAATTGAATTCTTGCATTGAAGAATTCCGGTGTACTCATTTTGGTATCAACCGCCCGCTCTTCTGAAAAACGACAAGGGCGAGTGGGTTATCAATCCGAAGTGCGAGAACATCAAGGGCCAGCCGAAACACGAACAGTATTGGCTCGACCTTGTGGCCGGTAAACATGAATCGTGGATTCGGCTGAACTTGTGCGCGGAGTACGGGCAGACTCAGGCCGGCAAGCCGGTGTACCCCGAGTATGACGATGCGCGGCATTGTGCCAAGGTCGAGTT
>CAIQEI010000005.1 GCA_903870815.1 uncultured Verrucomicrobia subdivision 3 bacterium | reverse complement strand
CATTCCGGCCACGATCGACTGTCTGCAGCCGTTGTTGACGGTGGTGCCGCTGCAACTCCTGGCCTATCACATCGCCGTGCTGCGCGGATGCGATGTGGACAAGCCGCGCAACCTGGCCAAGAGCGTAACCGTGGAATAAATAATTGCCCGGATCAGTTTCCGGTCTTTAATTCCACCACGTCATGCGGGGCGGCTTCACGCTGGCCGGCGGGGCTGACGCGAATGTAACGTGCCTTCTGCCGGAGCGCCGCCAGATTCGCGGCGCCGAGATAACCCATGCCGCTCTGAATGCCACCGATGAGCTGCGCCAGCACGCGATCCACCGAGCCGCATACTTCCTTGAGCGCCTCGATGCCTTCCGCCGCCACCTTGCGCGTCGCGTCGGATTTTTCATGGCCGTACCGCGCTGCGCTGCCGGATTTCATCGCCGCCAGACTCCCCATGCCACGATAATGCTTATACATCTTGCCGCTGATCTCCACCACGTCGCCGGGCGCCTCGGTGCAGCCGGCAAAAATGCCGCCGCAGATCACGGCGCTGCTCAACGTCAGCGCCTTCACGATGTCGCCGGATTTGGTGATGCCGCCGTCGGCGAGGATAGAGACATTTTTCTTCGCGGCCGCTCGCGAGCAGACATAAAGCGCCGTCATCTGCGGAATGCCCACGCCCGCGACGATGCGCGTCGTGCAAATCGAACCCGGCCCCTGCCCCACTTTGATGGCGTTCGCACCGCAATCAGCCAGATATTCCAAGCCTGCCGCGCTGGTGACGTTGCCGGCGATGATGGGCAGTTTGGGAAAGGCGTCGCGCAGAACCCTGACCGTGTCGCCCACACCCTTACTGTGGCCGTGCGCGGTGGAGACGGCCACCACATCCACGCCGCGTTCCACCAGCGCCTCGACGTGGCTCAAAATCCGCGCGCGGTCGAGCCCGCCAAAGGCGTTACGCGTGGCGGAAACCGCCGCGCCGCAGACGAGCCGGAACTGAGCGTCCCGCGCCGGCTTGAACTGCGCCTTGCGCTCCTGGGTGATGCGCTCAACGTCGCTCATGGTGATGAGCCCGTGAAGATGGTCATCGTCGTCCACGACGAGCAGCTTGTGGATGCCGAGATGCTCGGTGAAAAATTTGTCAGCGCGGGCGATAGGGTCCTTGCCCAGCTCCTTTTTGGTGATGGTGTGAACCTGTTGGCGCGGCGTAAGCGCCTCGATCACTTTCTTGGCGGCGTAGCGCGGCTTGACGACGTGCCCGGAAAGCAGACCAAGGAGCTTGCCCTTTTCATTCACCACCGGAAAGGTGCTAAAGCCGAACTTCTTTTCCTCAATGAGCTTCAAGACATCGCCGATAAGTTGGTCGGGCGCAATTTTGATTGGATCCTGAATCAAGCCCTGGACGTGATACTTCACGCGACTCACTTGCGAGAGTTGCTCGCGCTCCGGCATGTTGTAATGGATGAGCCCCAAGCCGCCGTTCAGCGCCATGGCGATGGCCATGCGTGATTCCGTCACCGTGTCCATGTCGGCGGAGATGGCCGGGATGTTCAGCTGCAGGCCGTCGGCCAGCGTGGTGTCAAGTTGCGTGTCGCGCGGCAGCACTTCGGAATAAAGCGTCGCCAGCGTGATATCGTCGAAGGTGAGACCCATCTTGCTATTGGCCGGGAAAAATTTATTCGCCGGCTGGTAGAACGGTTGGTCGAGAGGAGAATTGCGCGTCGCTGCCATGTCAGAAAATGCCTGTGACTGGACGGCTTTGGCAAGAAAAATATCTCCCCGCGACCGAAATACAATCTTCCCAGCCGGGCCCGGAACCGCCGGTGAAACTCCCGGGGAAAATACAGGCTGCTTTTGGAGCTTGTTAGTCCGCCTCATCTCGCCCTAAGATTTTCCCGAAAGGAAACCTTGTGCGACCATGAGTGAAACCGCCGCTGAAAACCCGCAACCCGTTTCAATCCCGGAGCTGGACCGCCTGCTGACGGCGATGATCCAGAGCGCCGAGGGTATTTCCGACCTGCTCTTCGTGGCGGGCAAACCGCCGCAGACGGAGGTTCACGGACGGCTCAAGCCATTTGCAGCCGAAGCGGTACTCAACAGCGACCGCATCGAGGGCCTAGCGCGAACCATCATCGCCGGTCGGCCCCGCCTGACCAAGGACCTGGCCGATACCGGCTCATGTGATTGCAGTTATTCGCTGGGCGCCATTAGTCGTTTCCGGGTCAACATCTACCGACAGAATGGAAATTATGCCATGGTGCTGCGCCGCCTGCAGTCGCAGGTTCCGTCCCTGGAATCCCTGAAGATGGCCCCGGTATTCCAGGAGATCATCAAGGAAAAAACCGGGCTTATTTTTGTGACCGGCGCCACCGGCAGTGGCAAGACCACCACGCTGGCCGCCTTGTTGAACGAGGTCAATCTAAAGAACGAGTCGCACATCGTCACGCTGGAGGATCCCATTGAGTTCATGCACCCGCACCTTCTGGCCACGTTCAGCCAGCGCGAATTGGGCCGGGATTTTTACAGTTTTGCCGACGGCCTGCGGGCCGCCCTCCGACAGGCGCCGAAGATCATTTTCGTGGGCGAAATCCGCGACCGCGAAACCATGGAAATCGCGCTGACCGCCGGGGAGACCGGACACGTGGTTTACAGCACCCTGCACACCATCAGCGCCGGGCAGACCATCACCCGCATCCTCGGCATGTTCAGCAAGGACGAGGAACAGCAGGTGCGCGAACGGCTGGCCGGCAGCCTGCGCTACATCGTAAGCCAGCGGCTGGTGCCCAAAATCAGCGGCGGCCGGCTGCTGGTCACGGAACTCATGGGCAGCAGCCTCCGCTCGCGGGAAGCCATTGTCCTGGGTGAAAATGAAAACCGTCGCCTGTCAGACATCATCGAATCAGGCAATGTCGCCGGCTGGCACAGCTTTCAACAAACCCTGGTCTCCGCTTTCGAGCACCAGTTGATCAGCGAGGAAACCGCGATGCTCTATTGCACCAACAAGCCATCGATGCATCAGCGCATTGACGCTGCCAAGAAACGCCTCGAAACGTCCCGCGTCAACCGGATCGGTTTGAAGATGAGCTCGGATCACAAGCCGCCCATGGCGCCTCCCCTGGCGGGCGGAAACCAACCCGCCGCTTGAGCAGTTGCCGGTAAAATCCCGGGCACCGACCTTACCGCCCGGCATTCAAATTAGTATAACGGAAATCGGGTGAATTCGGCGCCCTCTAATCCGCGTAACCCGTGGGGTGCTTCCGGTGCCAGGCCCACGCCGTCTTTACGATGTCCTCCAGTTTTGGGTACTGCGGCTTCCAGCCGAGTTCCGTGAAGGCCTTGTTTGCGGCCGCCACCAACCGAGGCGGATCGCCAGCGCGGCGCGACTTCTCTATCGCAGGGATATTTTTGCCGGTTATCTTTTCGCACATCTGGATGACTTCCTTCACCGAATAGCCGTCGCCGTTGCCAAGATTGAAAAAACCACTTTTGCCGGGCTGCAAACCGAGGATGTGCGCCTGCGCCAGGTCCTTGATGTGGATGTAATCCCGAATGCAGGTGCCGTCCGGGGTGGGATAATCGGTGCCGAAGATCTCCACGTGCGTTTTGTGGCCGAGCGCGACCTGCAGCACATTCGGAATCAGGTGCGTCTCGATCCGGTGATGCTCACCAAATTTCTCGCTCGCACCAGCAGCGTTGAAATAGCGGAACGCGATGAAATCCAGCTGGTAGATTTCGCGATACCAAATGAGCACCTTCTCGAACATTAGCTTCGCCTCGCCGTAGGGGTTGATCGGGCGCTGCGGCAAATCTTCCGTCATCGGCACGCGCTCCGGCGGACCGTAGGTGGCGCAGGTCGAGCTGAAGACGAATTTTTTAACGCCGCAGGCCACGGCGGCGTCCGCCAGCTTGAGCGCATTGACGAGGTTGTTATGGAAATACTTTTTCGGGTTCATCATGGACTCGCCGACGAGGGCGCTGGCGGCGAAATGCAGGATGGCATCCGGTTTCGCCGATTCGACGGCGGCGAGGATGTTCCCCTCCTCCTCCGGATTCCCCAGGATGAATTTTGCACGCGGATCCACCGCCGAGCGATGGCCTTCCGTGAGGTTGTCATAGACAGTGACCTGATGCCCCGCATTGAGCAGTTCCTCCGTGCAAACGGACCCGATATAGCCGGCACCGCCGGTTACCAAAACGTTCATACCATCAGTGTAGAAAATTCCCGCGCCGGTGAAAGTTCAAAAACACGGGGGAAAACTGCGGGCTGGCGATCACTTTGACGGTGGCGTGCCACTTCATTTTTCAACCGCAGGGCGAAGAGGGCTACCGCGGAACAAAGGGCGGGAAAGCCGAGGCTCGAGCTAAATTGAATTGGATAGCCTGGTCATCACGGCGAAACAATCCGCGCGCGGTAGAACTGGCTCGTAACCGACAGAACATTGGTAAACAAAACTGCCCCCGTTAAAAGCTGGTTGGTGGTGATTGCCGGCCAGGAACCCGTCAGGTTGGTAGAACATTCTACCGCCACGATCGCATTTGTCGGCCCCGTGATGTCAAAAAAAAGCCGGCCATTAGCGACCTGCAAAGTCTTGTAGCCCAAACGAACCGGCCCCGCCGGCGGCAAATGGCCAGAGGTCAATTTGGCGAAGGCCATCATGGTTTTGATAATGGTGCCGACCAGATTCGTATCATAATTGCCGTTGGCCATGACCGGGTAATGATCATATCCCGCCAACGGATGCAATTCGTTATAAATTCCCGCCGCGGTCAGATTGGAAGACAGATTCACACTGTCGGCATAAGGCACTATCGTGTCGGCTGTGCCATGGATCATGCATGTGGGTGGGGTCTGCGCCGTGATTGGGGAGAGATTCACCGGATGGATACCGGTGCCATAAGGTGGCACACCGCCCCATAACGAAATACAGCCCAGAAACGAATTCACATTCGTGCCGGGATATGCCGTATTGACCGCCAGACCGCCGCCAGCCGAGTCGCCAGCGATCAACACCTTGGTCGCGTCGACGCCAAAGTCTGCGCGATGCGCTCGAATCCAGCCTAACGCCGTCAGGACATCCGCCACCGCCATGCCTATTTCCGGAGCGCAACCGTCCGAACACCCGGGCCACAAGCGGTAATCGATGGAAAAAGCGACGAAGCCATTAGTGGCGAAGGCGGTGGCCAGGTCCGGATAGAAATTGCCTTGTGCCAGAGTATATCCTTTGTCGCCCGCCCCAAACCCGCCGCCGTGCGTCAGGATCACCACCGGGCGATTGGTTTGCGTACCGCTGAAATAATACGCATCCAGCGTCAGCGACACGTTGGAACCGGTAAAATCCACCGCCGCGCCATACACGAGATTGGATTCCACCACGACCGTCCCCTGCGCGGCCGCAAAATCCAGGCGGAGGACCATCGCCAGCAAACCGATAAACAACAGCTTCCGCAAGCGACAGCGGCTTTGATTTATAACGCGCGGTTTGTACATGATCGAAATAAGCCTCCGCCAACGCGGTTGGTGGATTAAATCAAACAGAGCCGGACAATCAATGTATATTGCGTCGCGCTAACGCACCCGCCTGCGGATGGGCGAGGTTGGGAACCTGGTCCGCGAGACGAAGCAGAGCGTGGTGTAAATCCGGCTGGACGTAGGCTTCGACAATCCAAGCCATTTCGCGCAACTCTTCACCAGGGAAACTGGTCTTACCCCAAACGATCACCGCCCGCAGCGATGTCGCAACAGCCGGGCAGATTCGACGGCTAAATAGTTTTGGATCGTCACTTCGGAAATGATAAAATCCGCCAATGAAAACGAATAAATTATGGAAATAAAACGAAATGGCTCACAGCCATCCAGCAAAGGCCCGCCCGACTGGTTCACCGGCACGGTGCGCATTGACTCACCATTCAAGGGCAGCGAACCCGCGCGGGTCAGCGGCGCAATCGTCACGTTTGAACCCGGCGCACGCACCGCGTGGCACACACATCCCCTGGGGCAAACGCTCATCGCGACGGCGGGATGTGGCCGCGTGCAACGCGAAGGCGGCCCGATTGAAGTCATTCATCCCGGTGATATCATCTGGTTTCCGCCCGGCGAGAAACACTGGCACGGCGCCACGCCGACCACAGCGCTGACGCACATCGCCATCGCGGAGCTCCACGGTGGCAAAGCGGTTGACTGGCTGGAAAAGGTCAGCGACGAACAATATCTGGGCTGATCAGACTTCGAAACGTCAAGCCGTCGCTTGACCGCCCGTGCGGTTGGGGCACACTCACGTCATGCCGACAAATGTTTTGGGTGGAGAATTACAATCCTGCTGTCAATCGCCCGTGACCGGATTTTATCGCGATGGTTTTTGCCGCACGGGGCCGGAGGATCGCGGACTGCATACGGTATGCTGTCAGGTCACCCAGCCATTTCTCGACTACTTGGCATTGCAAGGCAACGACCTCATCACCCCGCGCCCCGAATATGATTTCGCCGGCCTGACGGAAGGCGACCGCTGGTGCGTCTGCGTGCGGAGCTGGGCGCAGGCCTATGCGGCTGGCTGTGCGTCACCGGTGTTGCTCAAGGCGTGCCACATCTCGGTGCTGGAATTCGTGGATCTGGAATCTCTGAAAGCCCATGCGGTCAAGGACTGAACGTTCAGTTCACCTAACCAAACACATACAGCCGAATGAACAATCTGACACAGAAAAATGTCGTCGTCGTGATTGGTGCCGGCTCAATCGGTCAGGCGATCGCGCGGCGAGTCAGCGCAGAAAAACACATTGTGCTCCGGATTTGCGGCAGAAAAACGCGGAAGCCACAGCAAAGACTTTGAGCGATGCCGGTTTAGACGTGAGCACCATGAAACTGGATGTGTCATCGCGGGATTCCATTCAAGCTCTCGTCGAGACGACCAAATTCTTTGGCGAAATTACCGGCGTCATTCATGCCGCTGGCGTTTCCCCTTCGCAAGCATCGCCAGAAACCATCCTGAAGGTTGATCTCTACGGAACGGCGCTGGTGCTGGAAGAATTCGGCAAGGTCATCGCCCGCGGCGGCGCTGGCGTCGTAATTGCGTCCATGTCCGGGCATCGCCTGCCGGCACTCTCGGCCGATCAGAATGCGCTGCTCGCAACGACGCCGGTCGAAGAATTGCTCTCGCTCCCGATGCTGCAGCCAGAAAAGGTGACCGACCCACTTAACGCCTATCAGATTTCAAAACGCGGAAACTCGTTGAGGTGATGGCTGAAGCCGTCCGTTGGGGCCAGCGCGGTGCGCGGATCAACATCATCAGCCCCGGCATCATCATCACGCCGCTCGCGAATGATGAATTAAAAGGGCCGCGCGGCGGGGGCTACCACCGGATATTGGAGTTGTGCCCGGCGAGACGAGCCGGGACTCCCGACGATGTAGGGACTGTCGGCGCACTTCTCAGGTGCTCTGACGGTGCGTTCATCACCGGCAGCGACTTCCTCATGGATGGCCGAGTAACAGCAGCCAATTGGTTCGGAGAACTTGCTCCGAACTAAAGGTGCGGGTCGCACGGGTGATCGAGGCAAGGAAACCACGAACATAAGTCAGACCCGACTCACGCCGGGTGTTATAAGCAGACTTAAAGAAGTGCCGACTTATATCTAGATCCACAAGAAACATTAACGTAACTCAGATCTACCGTCGGCTAGATCGCAACAAGAACAGGGTCAAGATGCACCCTAGGGATCTGACTTATAGGTATTAATTCCATAATATGTTAGGTTTATTTTATAAGTTTAGAAAATAGCTTTAAGTTTTATCGGTTTTTTCCTTGCAATTATTTGCATCCCTGCTGGATTCGCGTCCGACCCAAAGCTTTTTTCGCATGAAACCACCATGTGTTAATACGCGAGGCACTCTGTCTGATTGAGGATTGTCCACCCCCAACCCATCCCCTAACCCCAAAACACCCAAAACCATAGTATGAAACCGAAAGTCTCCCCCCTGATTGCTGTTTTGATCCTGCTATTCACCCTTGTCAGCACCGGCTTCAGCCAGGTCACCAACACCATCACCATCACCAACTCGTCGTTTGAGAATCCAGCGGTGACGGATGGCAGTTATGAGACCGCGAGCCTGCCGAACTGGAGCACGTCCATTTCAGGTTCGGCAGTCTTTGCCGTCATCAATCCCGGCGGCGCCGGCACTGCGGAACCGTGGCCATCGACCACGCCAGCCGGGATGGATAAGACGAATTTTTGCCAGTTGTTTGCGTATGCGGCCAATGGCGGCTGCACGGTCTATCAGGACACCGGCTTCAAATATGCAGCCGGGGTGAACTACCAGTTGACCGCGGCGTTCGGGCTGCAGACAAACAACCAGTTTTTCGCGACCAACAGCACGATGCTGTTCTACAACTCATCACTGGCCATCATCGCCTCCAATGTCATCAATCCCGCCACCCTTATCAATGGTGCGTTTACCAATCGCACCCTAAGCTATACCGGGACGGGCAGTGAGGGCGGCAATGGCGACGTGGTGGTTGGATTATCAATGCCGGCTTCCCAGGCCCAGTCATATTTTGACTTCGACAATGTGCGGCTGTTCGCCATCACGAACCGGCCGGCCATCTCGACCCAGCCTTCATCCCAGACGGTGAACCAAGGCGCCAACGCCTCCTTCAGTGTGGTGGCCACGGGCGCGGGGACTTTGAGCTATCAATGGCAAACCAACAATGTTAACGTGGGCAATGGCGGCATCATCTCGGGCGCGACGAGCAGCACCCTGACCCTGACCAGCGTCACTCCCAGCTGGGCGCTCAACTACCGAGTGATTATCTCCAATACTGGCGGTTCCGTGACCAGCAGCCCGGCGGCCACCCTGACGGTGATTGTTCCCCCCGCCATCACCACCCAGCCCTCTTCCCAGACGGTCAATCAAGGCGCCAATGCCTCCTTCAGCGTGGTGGCCACGGGCACAGCCCCGTTGACTTATCAATGGCAGACCAACAATGTCAACGTGGGCAACGGCGGCATCGTCTCGGGCGCGACGACCAGCACCCTGACCCTGACCAGCGTCACCCCGAACTGGGCACTGAACTATCGGGTG
>CAIQEI010000004.1 GCA_903870815.1 uncultured Verrucomicrobia subdivision 3 bacterium | reverse complement strand
TCATCACAAACTCCATTCTTTGGTCCATTTTTAGGCTCGCTTTCCATGGCATTCAAAACGTCTCGCAACGTCTCAGCCTTTTGTAAAGTGTTACCTATGTATTGAACCATCCCTGTTACCCATGTTCTGAACCTGCACCCGGTGTCTGATTTTGACGCCTCCGGGGTTGAGAGGAGCGGCATTTTATCATTTTCGGTTGGGCGGGATTTCCGGTACGGTGAAAGGAAATGAGATACGCCCCCATTGATCCGGAATTGTTCACCGGGAACCGGGACCGCCTGAAACGGCTGCTGCTCCCGAATTCCCTGGCCGTCGTCAATGCCAATGATGTGCTGCCGGCGAACGCCGATGCGGTGCTGCCCCTGAAGCCAAACCCCGACCTGTTCTACCTGACCGGCATCGAGCAGGAGGAGAGTATGCTCCTGCTTTTTCCCGACGCGGCCGACGAAAAGCACCGCGAAATCCTGTTCCTGCGCCAACCTGATCCACGGCTCGAAACCTGGGAAGGCCACAAGCTGACCCAGGCGGAGGCGAGGAAAATCTCCGGCGTGGCCCGCGTCGAATGGCTGGCCGATTTTCCGGCGCTGTTTCACCGCCTGATGTGCGAGTGCGATCACGTCTATCTCAACGCCAACGAACATGCCCGCGCCCACATTATTGTCGAAACCCGCGAGGCGCGGTTCGTGAAGGAAACCCGCCGGAAATATCCGCTGCACGATTATCAGCGGCTCGCGCCCTTGCTGCACCGGCTGCGCGCGGTGAAATCCGATACCGAGGTGGCGCTGATCCGGAAAGCGTGCGCCATCACCGAAGCCGGTTTCCGCCGCGCGTGCCAGATCGTCAAGCCCGGCCGGAACGAAATGGAGGTCGAGGCGGAGTTCGCCCGGGAATTCATCCGGCGCGGCGGCGGCTTTGCCTATGCGCCCATCATCGCCGCCGGCAGCAACGCCTGCGCCCTGCATTACCAGCAAAACGACCAGCCCTGCCGCAGCGGCCAGCTGCTGCTGCTGGACGTCGGGGCGAGCTATGCCAACTACAACGCCGACATGACGCGCACCATCCCGGTGAACGGCCGCTTCACCCGGCGCCAGAAGAAAGTTTACAACGCCGTCCTGCGCGTCCTCCGCGCCGTCAGCGCCGCCGCCACGCCCGGCAAGCTGCCCCGCGACTGGCAAAAGGAAGCCGACGCGCTCGTCGAACAGGAGCTGGTGGATCTGGGCCTGCTGAAGCAGTCGGACATTCGCAGGCAAAACCCGGACAAGCCGGCGTTCCGAAAATATTTCATGCACGGCATCGGCCATCCGCTCGGGCTGGATGTGCATGACCTCGCGCCCGCCGCCGGTCCGATCCAGGCTGGCTGGGTGCTGACCGTTGAGCCGGGGATTTACATCCGCGAGGAGGGCTTGGGCATCCGGCTGGAAAACAACTTCCTCATCCAAAACGGCGGCAACGTGGACCTGATGGCCGGCATTCCGATTGAAGCGGATGCGATTGAAGACTTGATGCACCGGTGAGAGCGGAACCATTCATGTCAACCACGGATGGACACTGATGGACACAGATAAATGCAGGGGTGGGGTAAGGCCGTTCCAGCCCAAGCTGAACCGGTGATATCACCTGAGGTTTGAAATTGCACCACTTTCAGATGTTGTAGCGGCGCTCTATGAGGGTCGTTGGATAATCGATTCGGCGGTCACAGACCGCCGCTACAGGGCAAATCCAAACTGAAACTGGTATCAACCATTGGCGACTCGCTTCTTCGGACTCAAAAATGTCTCTGCATCGGTGTCCATCGATTCAACTTGAGTGAAAGTTTTTCAACGGCATGGTTGCGGCTGATACTATTGAGACTCGCAAAATAGAGTGACATGAATTTGGCGAGAGCGGAGCGCGGCGTTTACGCCGCTACAGCGTGAAAAATGCAGGCAGGCTGGGCTTTCCAAGTAATTCGTGTTTCTGGTCGTTGAAGCGGCGTGAACGCCGCGCTCCGTCACCGTATTGTGCGAGGCTCAATAAAATGCGTTCAAAATGCCACGAATTGCCCCCTCTACCCGGCCTTCTCCCCCACGGGGGAGAAGGTGTCTGCAGGATGGATGAGGGGCAATTAATGTCGTCCGAAAAACGATACAGTGTGAGACGGCCGGGGCGCGTCAGGGCGGAAAGCCGATGGCCAGTTTAACCGCGGAATATTCCGGGTGAATCTTTCCCTCGCGGGTGCGAATGACCAGCTCCGGCTCCGGCCAAGTCCGGCCACGGAACCATTCCGGCAGATCCTCCGCGCGCATCAGCCCGAACAGCGCGACCAGCGGCGGATCGCCTTCACGGAACACCACCGGACGTTTGCGGACAATGACCAGCCCGGCATCGCTCGCGGCGGCCTCCACGCGCGCGCGCTGCGCCGACTCATGCGGGAATACGCAGGCGAAAAAACCGCCGACCGCAAGGTGCCGGGCAGCCACCGCGCAATAATCGGCGATCGTGCCCCGCAGTTCAAAACGGCAGGCGAGCTTTTGCGGGTGCTCACTCGGCACGCCGGTGTCCGGCGGAAAATACGGCGGGCTGCCGGTGATCAGGTCGAATTGTTCCCCGGCGGGCAGAATTTCCGGCGCCCGGAAATCGCCGGCGCGGATTTCGTAGCGGTCTTCCAGCCCGTTGTAGCGCGCCGATTTTCGGGCGAGCGCCACGCTCTCGCCCTGCGCCTCAACGGTCACGAACCTGGCGCCGGGCAGTCGCCAGGCACAGATCATGCCAACGGTGCCGATACCGCTGCCGAGGTCGAGCGCGGTGCGCGCCGTCGGGCACCAGGTCGTGCCGTACCACGCGGTGAGGATGTCGTCGGTGGAAAACCGGTGGCCGTCGCGCAATTGAAACAGGCGGAAATGGCCGCTGATGGCGTCGAGCGTCTCGTGGGGTTCAACGTCAAGCGAAGCGGGCTGTTGGGCTCCGCGCTTCAGGGGGTCTTCCGAACAAGCTGAAGCTTGAACTCCAACGGTCTGAGCCGGGGCGGCGCCCGGCGCTCCAATTCCAGGCGGCACCGGACCGGGCTTGGCCCAGCCTTTGAAATGGGAATCGGCGTTCACGGCTGGATTTTATCCACCGGAATTTTCAACGGTTCAATATGGATCAGCACGTCGCGCACGGACGGCACCTCCGCGCGCACCCGGTTTTTCACCGTGTGGCCGATGTGGTGCGATTGCTCGACGGTCATCTGCGGGTTGACCTCGAGGTGCATGTCCACGAAAAACTGGTAGCCCATCTTGCGCACAAAACATTTTTCCACGCCGTCCACGCCGGGAATCGTCCCCGCCACGGCGCGGATCTGCTCGATGAGTTCGCGGTCCGGCGAGCGGTCCATCAATTCATTGAAGGCCGGGCGCAAGAGCCGCGCGCCGTTGAAGGCGATGACGCACGCCGCCGCCAGCGCCGCCCAGTTGTCGGCATGTTCATAGCCCGGGCCGCCGACCAGCGCGATGGTGATGCCTAGAAACGCCGCCGCGGATGTGATGGCGTCGCTGCGATGATGCCACGCATCCGTTTCCACGGCGGAACTCGACACCGTTTGCGACTCGCGCAGCACGAAGCGGAACAGCATTTCCTTCACGACAATGACCACGACCAGGATGATCAAAGTCCACCGCGACGGCGCCAGGCGGGTATCCGTGATGCCGCTGAGCGATTGGAAGGCGATCAGTCCGGCCGCCAGGAGGAGCATGGCGGAAACAATGGCGGCCGCGAGCGGCTCGGCCTTGCCGTGGCCGTAGGGATGGTCGTCATCCGGCGGCGTTTCGGCGACGACGAGGCCGCGCCAGACGATGATGGAACTGAAGATATCCGCGAGCGATTCCACCGCGTCGGCGACGAGCGCCTGCGAATGGCCGAAAATGCCCGCGAGAAATTTCACCACGGTCAACGCGACGTTCACGCCAAGTCCGAGGAACGTGGCGCGGAGACTGCGTTGCAGGCGGGCGGTTGACACGCGGAATTATTAACCACGAACCACACGAAACACACGAAACAAATCACGGCAGTCCATTTAACTGCAAGACTGCCACCAAGGAAAATTGCGCCACCCTTGGATGGGAAAGAATGCGGCGCTCGGCCGAGTCGCCGCTACGGAATCAGAGGAGGTGGCAGAACATTGCGTCGCGCAGCTTCGGCTCGAACCAGGTGCTCTTGGGCGGCATGATGCCGCCGGCATCGGCGATGGTCATGAGATCCTCAATGCTGGTCGGGAACATCGAGAAGGCGCAGGCGTATTCGCCGCTGGTCACCAGCTTTTCCAGTTCCGCCGTGCCGCGGATGCCGCCGACGAAATTAATCTTTTTGCTGGTGCGCGGATCGTCGATGCCGAAGATGGGGGCGAGGACGTGTTTTTGGAGCAGCGTCACGTCGAGACGTTCAATCGGGTCGGCGACCATGGTGAACTCCCGCTTGAACGTGAGCCGGTGCCAGCGGCCGTCCAGGAACAGTCCGAGCACATGCTTTTGCCCGGGGGACGCTTCGCCGGCGCGGATGGTTTCAAACACCTGCTCCAGCTTTAGCACCAGTTCCCGCGGCGTCAGGCCATTCAGATCCTTCAGCACGCGGTTATAAGGCAGAATCTGCATCTGGTTGTGCGGGAAAATGACGGCGAGGAATTGTCCGCTGTGGCCGGCACCCTGGCGCGATTGAAACACCCGCGCCGCCGCCGCGCTGCGATGATGGCCGTCGGCGATGTAAAGGAATGGGATCCGGGCGAACTGTGTCTCAACGAACTGGATGTCGTCCGCGCGGGAAATGGCCCAGGACGTGTGGCGCACGCCATCTTTGCCGGTGAAGTCCACCGCCGGCGGTTCGGCAATCTTCTTTGCGACGAAATCGTCGAAGGCGGCCACGGCGCGATACGTCAGGAACACCGGGCCGGTCTGGGAATTGAGCGCCTCGATGTGGCGGACGCGGTCGTCTTCCTTGTCCGGGCGGGTGAACTCATGCTTCTTGATCAGGTTCGCCAGGTATTCTTCGCAGCTCGCGGCGGCCACGAGGCCGACCTGCGCGTGGTTGCCCATGATTTGCCGGTAAAGATAAAAATTTGGCTTCGCATCCGGCTGGAGCGCGCCCTGGGAAATGAGTTTTTGGAAATTCTCCCGGCCCCGGGCGTAAACGACGGACGAATACAGATCGGTGCCGGCGGGCAGGTCGATTTCCGGCTTGCTGACGTGCAGAAAGCTCAACGGTTTGCCGGCGGCCATTTCGCGCGCCTCGTCGGAGGACATCACGTCGTAGGGCAGTTCGCAGATCTGGGCGGCGAGTTCGGGTTGCGGTCGCAGGGCGGCAAAGGGTTTGAGTGTGGCCATAAAATCAGCGCCGTGAAGATACGTTCGGCCGGCGGCAAAGGCACGCAGATTTTCCCCGAAAAAGAGCTTGTCAGGAGGGAATTCGCTGATACGCTTTGCGGCTCGAAACAAGAAATTGCGAAAGAATATTTTATGGCACGCATTTGTGAATTGACCGGCAAACGCCCGATGAAGGGCAGCATCATCTGGCGCTCCGGTAAAGCCAAGAAAACCGGCGGCATCGGCACGCACATCACCGCGATCACCAAGCGCAAATTCCATGTGAATTTGCAGCGCGTGAAGGCGCTGCTGCCCAGCGGCGAGGTCCGCTACATCCGCGTTTCCGCGGCCGCGCTCAAGCAGGGCATCGTCACCAAGGCGCCCAAGCGCACCTGGAAAAAGGGCGACGTGGCCAAGAAGGTCTGATTTCCCAGCGAGGATAGAGAATTGAAGATGGAGGATGGCGTCCAGTGATGGACGCCATTTTTCTTTTCCAGCCGCGATCCTCGATCTTCCACCCTCCCTCTTAACGCCCCTTGGTCCACTTCATCGTCGCGCGTTTCATTTCGCGGTCGTCATCGCGCTTCTTGAGGTCGTCGCGCTTGTCGAAGGACTGCTTGCCTTTGCCCACGCCGAGGGAGACTTTCACCTTGCCGTTCTTCCAATAAAACGCCAGCGGGAACAGGGCGTTGCCCTTCACCGAGGCCAGCTCGAACAGTTTGCGGATCTCGGATTTGTGCAGGAGCAGCTTGCGGGGAGCCTTCGTCGCATGGTTCTGGAGGTTGCCGTGCGAATATTCGTCGATGTGAGCATTGTAGAGCCAGACTTCGTCCTTCTCCACCCGGGCGAAGGCATCGGCAATCTGCCCCTTGCCCGCGCGCAGCGACTTGACCTCCGTGCCGTGCAGCACGATGCCCGCCTCGAACGTGTCGAGGATGTGGTAATCCCGCCGGGCCTTATGGTTGGTCACGATGTCGGCCATGAGAAATTCGTTCGTGCAGCTTACGCGGATTTCTGGAAATAAAAAAGCCGGAAGAAAGATTCCTCCGGCTTTCGCAAAATTTCAGGCGGGCGTTTAATGCTTTTTGCGCTTCTTGGCCACGGGACGGACGGCGGCTTTTTCCTCCGGCATTTCCCAGCCCATTTTCTTCTCGATGATTTCCGTCAGCGCGATGTCAGCGAGCCCCATGCTGGCGGGGACATCCACGAGCGGACGGCCCCAGCCGCCGCCGCCGGCGTTCAATTGGCGCACGCGGCGCGAAAGCAGGTTCACCAGCACGTTGGGGTTGCCAACGATTTCCAAGGCCTTTTTGCAAAGTTCAGCGTTCATTATAGTTTCAGAAAACGAGCGGGTCAGAATACCAGCC
>CAIQEI010000003.1 GCA_903870815.1 uncultured Verrucomicrobia subdivision 3 bacterium | reverse complement strand
TCATCACAAACTCCATTCTTTGGTCCATTTTTAGGCTCGCTTTCCATGGCATTCAAAACGTCTCGCAACGTCTCAGCCTTTTGTAAAGTGTTACCTATGTATTGAACCATCCCTGTTACCCATGTTCTGAACCTGCACCCGTTGGAGAGTTGAAGCGTTAAAGTGGAAAGACCGGTGATGAACCGCGAAACACGCGAACGAGAAACCTGAAACCGAAAACGGGAACATTCAACATCGAACGCCAAACATCGAACCAGGGAAAGCTGAAAACAATTTTTTGGCCGCAAAAAAGCGCAAAAGACGCAAAACGATTTTAACCGCGAAATACGCGAACAAGAGACCTGAGACCTGAAACAAGTTGAAACGTTGGAAAGTTGAAGTGGAAAGACCGGTGATGAACCGCGAAATACGCGGACCACGCGAAAAAGACCTGAGACCTGAACGAGATCAGCTGGAGAGTTGAAGCGGAAAGCTGTCGCGTAAAGGGCTGCGCGCCGCGCGATCGGGGTGAACATTCAACGCCCAACGTCGAATGTCGAACTGGGGAAGTAGAAACATCGAACATCGAACATCAAACACTGAACATCGAACTGGGAAAAGGGGGAGACGGAAAGTGGAAAGCGGAAACTTAAAGCTCGGAACCTAAAACTTGAGGCCGGAAATCCGCCACCAGCCACCTGTCCCTAACCACGTTCCTAAAAATTCAGTTGCGCGAATCGGCCCTCCAAATATGCTCACCTTACCCGGCATGGATATCAGTCAGCTAAAAACCCTGCTTCTCAACGGCCGCCCCGAGTTCTGGACGCAACTGGCGTCCCGCACCCGGGCCGCCCGCGATTTTGAGGAGCTGTTTCTGTTCTCCTCGCTCCGCAAAAAAGCCCACGCGCGGAAACTTGAAAATCCGGGCGCGTCCGCCCAAAAAAAGATCCGGCTCGCCATCCTCGGCGGCTACAGCCTCTATCCGCTGCATGAACTCATCGAGCATCTCTGCGAGCTGGACGGCCTGCCGCTCGAGCTGTGGCAGGGCGACTACGACAATTACATCTCCGAGATCATGGACGACGACAGCGAACTCTACGAGTTCGCGCCGCAGGTCGTCTTCATGCTGCCGGCGGAACGCCGCTGCACCTACACCGGCCACTTGACGGACGCGCGCGAGGCGCAACAGGCCGAGGCGCAGCGCACCGTGGACTCGCTGCTCGACCTCGCGCGCCAGGTGAACGAGAAAACCCGCGCGGAAGTCATCACCACCAATTTCATGTTGCCCGCGCGGCACGACCTCGGCGCGTTCCGCTCCCGCACGCTCGGGTCCGACTGGTCGTTTCGCCAATGGGTCAACCTTGAGCTGGGGCTGAACGCGCCGTCCTATCTGCACATCTGCGACTGGGAATTTCTGGCGAACCGCCTCGGGGGCCTGGCCGCGCGCGATGAGCGCGCCTGGTTCGAGAGCAAGCAGCCGTGTTCCTCCGCGCTCCTGGTGGAGCTGGCGCGCGAGGCCGCGCACCTCGTCGCCGCACTCAAGCGTGCGCCGAAAAAAGTCCTCGTGCTCGACCTCGACAACACCCTCTGGGGCGGCGTGGTGGCGGACGACGGCCTGGAAGGCATCGAGCTGGGCGACACCTCCCCGCGCGGCGAGGCCTTCAAGGCGTTCCAGAAATACATCGCCTCCCTCAAGCAGCGCGGCGTGCTGCTGGCCGTCTGCAGCAAAAACGATCTGGACAAGGCCCAGGAGCCGTTTCAGAAACATCCCGAAATGGTTTTGAAGCTGGAGGACATCGTGAGTTTCAAGGCCAACTGGGAACCGAAATCGGAGAACATCCGCGCCATGGCGCCGGAATTGAATCTCGGCCTCGACAGTTTTGTCTTCGTGGACGACAACCCGGCGGAGATCGAGATCGTCCGGCAATTCGTGCCAGAGGTGACCACCATCCTGCTCGGGCCCGATCCGTCGGACTACGTCGCCCAACTGGCGGACTGCCGGCTGTTTGAGCCGCGCAACATCACCGCCGAGGACGCCGAGCGCACCAGCCAGTATCGGTCCGACGCGCAGCGCCAGGCGCTGGCCGCGACCGTCACGGACATGGCGTCCTATCTGGATTCGCTCCAGATGGAATCCGTCATCAGCGAATTTGTGCCGGTGGATGTGCCGCGCCTCTCGCAGCTCATCAACAAAAGCAACCAGTTCAACCTCACCACGCACCGCCGCAGCGAGGCCGAGGTCATCGCCGTGATGAACGATCCGAATTTCATCGGCTATTCCGTGCGGCTCAAGGACCGGTTCGGCGACCACGGCCTGATCTCCATCGTCATCGGCGAAAAGGCCGGCGCGACCATGAAAATCGACACCTGGCTGATGAGCTGCCGCGTCTTGAAACGCGGCGTGGAGGAGGAAGTGCTGAACGAACTCGTGCGGCTGGCGAAATCAAAAAATTGCCGGTCCCTGCTGGGGACTTATCTGCCCACGCCCAAGAACGAGATGGTGCGTGATTTTTATGGCCGGATGGGTTTTACTCTGACGGAAGAATCCGAAACCAAACGCGAATTCGAATTGCGGCTGGAAGATTTCCAAACGCGCCCGACCAAAATCAAAACCATCCGTCGGGCGTATGAAGCCAAACCGGAGACCTGAAATCTGAAACCTGAGACCAGTTGAAACGGAAAGACCGGAGATGAACCGCGAAACACGCGAACGAGAAACCTGAAACTGAAAACGGGAACATTCAACATTCAACATTGAACGCCGAATATCGAACTGGGGAAAGCTGATAACAATTTTTTTGGCCGCAAAAAAGCGCAAAAGACGCAAACGATTTTAACCGCGAAATACGCGAACCACGCGAAAAAAACCTAAGACCTGAGACCTGGAACATGTTGAAACGTTGGAGAGTTGAAGAGTTGAAGTGGAAAGACCGGAGATGAACCGCGAAACACACGAACGTGAGACCTGAAACCTGAGACCTGAGAAAAAACCGTGCAATTTTATGAATCAAGCTGAAGTCATTGCCAAGTTACAGACCATTTTCGACACCGTGTTCCTCGAGCCGGTAGTGCTCACGCCGGCCATCAGCGCCAAGGACGTGCCGGAATGGGACTCCCTTACGCACATCTCGCTCATGGTGGCGGTGGAAAAGGCGTTCGGCGTCCGCTTCCGCGTCGGCGAGGTGGAAAACGCCAAAAACGTCGGCGATTTTGCCGACCTCATCATTAAGCGGAAATTGGAACCGTGAACCAATTCCGCCGGAAAACGAACAACCAAGGCGCAAAGGCACGGACCGAAGACCTGAGACTTGAGACCTGAAACCTGAATCCTGAAGGCTGAGACCTGATTAACCACGGGGGGGCGAAATCAAGTTGAAGGGTTGCAAGGTTGGAGAGTTGAAGCGGAAAGCAGAAACATCGAACATCGAACATCGAACATCGAACATCGAACATCGAACATCGAACATTGAACATTGAACATTGAACATTGAACATTGAACATTGAACTTGGAAAAGTGAAACGATGCCGCCGGAAATGTGCTGCCGACACCCCGGGAACTGGCCCGGTGCGCTCTGAAGCTCTGCGGCTCAGGTTTCAGTTTTCAGGTTTCAGGTTTCCGCACTCTGCACTCCGCACTCCGCATTTTGCATGATGCGCCCGGCGTTTTCCTCGGCCCGCTCGGCGGCGGCGTTCGCGCTGGTGCTGCTGGCGCTGCTGGCCCTGCCGGTGGTCATGGGGAAAAACCTGCTGCCGCCGCGCGAAGAGGCCTATTCCCGCCAGGGCTGGGGCAGCGGTCCTTATCCCTGGATTGAAAGCCAGATTTACCACGAGACCAACGCCATCGACCTCCTGTTCATTGGCTCCTCGCACATCTTCAACGCCCTCGACACGCCGCTGGTTCAGGCGGAATTGAGCGCCCGGCTGGGCCGGCCGGCCGTGGTGCGGACGATTGCCTGGGGCGGGGCGGGCTACGACGCCCTGTATTTCATCACGCGGGATTTGCTGGCGCAGCGCCAGGTCCGGCTGCTGGTGTTCTACGATGAGAATCCCTCGCCCGGCAACCGCCACAATCAGACCCCGGCGTGGTTCCGGTTTCATCCGGATGCGGGGCTGCTGCCCGGGCTGTCCGTCCGGGAACAGGGGCTGTTCTACTGCGCCGCCGTGATCGGCATGCCGCGCAATCTCCTGAGCCTCATCCGCCCCAACCTGCCCGCGCCGCTCGTGACGGACCGTCCGAATTACTGGACCCTCGTGGCCAATGCGCCCAACCCGGCCACGCGGCTCGGTTGCCTGTCCATGCAGAAGGGCTTTGCGCCCGACCTGCTGGCGGTTGCCGCCCCGTTTGAACCGTTCCGGCCGGAAACGGGCGCGCGCCCGGCGGACGCCGTGGTGTATGGCCCGGACACGAAGACCGATTTTGAATTTTCCACCGCGCCGCTGCCGGCGTGGCAGGCGCACTTCGCCCGCCGGATCGCCGCCTTGTTGCAAGCACACGGCGTCCGGCCGGTCATGCTGTATCTGCCCGCGCTGGCGGAGGCGCGCTCGCCGTTCATCCCGGAACGGGCCGGCTGGCCGGAGCTGCTGCCCGCAGTCACGCTGCTGGGGATTCCGCCGGCAAAGATGTTCGGCTCCCTGTCGGATGCGGAGCTGCTCCGATTGTATGCCGACCGGTATCATTTCAACCAGAATGGCCAGGACTATTTCACCCGGCTCATCACCCCGGCGTTGTTTCAATTGTATGACACCACGGGCCAGCCTTGAATCGATTGCGAGTGCGTCCGTGAAGGCGGGTCACTAGACTTTTAACCATGCGCCCGGCTTTTTCTTCCACCAAGGCGGCGACGGCGTTCGCGCTGCTGCTGCTGGGGATTCTGCTGTTGCCCGTCGTCCTGCGGGGCCGGCTGCTGCCGCCGGCCCGCGAAAATTATTTATTGCAGGGCTGGGACACCACCGGCGACCAGCCCTGGCTCTACCGGCAGATTTTTGAGGAGACGAATGACATTGACCTGGCCTTCGTCGGGTCATCGCGGATCTGGATGGACATAGACACAGTCTATGTGCAGCAAGCCTTGAGCAGGCATCTGGGCCGGCCAGCCGTGGTGCGGACGATCGCCTGGGGCGGGGCCGGATACGATGCGTTTTACTTCGCCCTGCGGGATCTGCTGCAACACCGCCGGGTTGGGATGCTGGTGTTCAACGACGAATGTCAGGCCTTCAATCTGCCCAACCCTTACGCCCGCCGCTGGTTCCGGTTCGGCGAGAGCGGCGCGGATCTGGCCGGGTTTCCCCTGCGCCTTCAGCTCGATTATTACTTCGCCGCCATCCTGGGGCTGCCCCGGAACCTGCTGGCCCAAGTGCGCCCCAACCTGCCCTGCACCCTGACCCCGGCTGACCTCGCGCGGCTGGAGCAGACTTATTTTTGCAGTTATCCGGGGGCGCGGCTCGGCTCGCTCGCCCTGCAACAGGGTTTCAGCCGTTCCCCGGTGTTTCAGGCGGACCATCCCCCGTTCGAATCCTTCACGCCCGTCACCGGCGCCCGGTCTTCCGACGCGGTGGTTTATTCGGCGATTGCCAGGGACCAGTTCCAATTTTCCGGCCTCGCCCCGATGCCGCCCTGGCAGACGCACTTCGCGCAAAAGTTTTCCGCCCTCGCCACGGAAAAATCGGCCCGGCTGGTCCAGTTATATCTGCCGGACCTGGCGGAGGCCGGCCTGCCCTTCATCCGGGAACGCGAATTCTGGCCGGACACGCTGCGAGCCAGCGTCACGCTGGTGGGCATTCCGCCCCAAAAGTTGTTTGCCGGCCTGACCGACGCGGAAATCCACAAGTTGTTTGCCGAACCGTTTCATCTCAACCAGAATGGCCAGGAATATTTCACCCGGCTCATCACGCCGGCTTTGATTGATTTATATGACCAAGCTCATTAAATCCCTTGGCCTCAATTTCTGTAGAAAAGTTGCGGCCCTTGCCTGTTCGTCCATGACGGCGGGTTGGTTCGCGCGGGTAGGGCGGGCGGCCCTCTGCCCGCCGCCCGCCATGAAACAATGCGTTCGGATTTCTTCCGACGGCGCGCACGGAGCGACGCGCCCTACCTTGCAACCCAATTTTTAAAGATGCGTCCAGCCTTTTCCTCCACCAAAGCCGCGGCCGCCTTCGCGCTGCTGCTGCTGCTGCTGCTGGCCCTGCCGGCGGTCATGGGGAAGAACCTCCTGCCGCCACGCGGCGAGGTCTATTCCGGCATCGGCTGGGTGGCGGGCGATTTCCCCTATATGCGCCAGCAAATCTTTGAGGAAGCGGGCGATGCCGACATCGTTTTTGTGGGCGCGTCCCGCATGCTGCACGGGATCGACACGCCTTATGTCCGGCAGGAATTAAGTCGCCAGCTCGGACGTCCGGCCGTGGTCCATACCCTTGCCTGGTGCTGGGCCGGCTATGACGCCCTCTATTTCATCACCCACGACCTGCTGCAACACCGGAAAGTCCGGATGATTGTCTTTTACGATGATGGTTATGATTTGCCGCACCGGCTGGCGACCCGCTGGTTCCGTTTCCGCGAGAATGCCGGCGATCTGGCCGGCCTGACGTTCCCGATGCAGGCGGAATATTACTTCGCCGCCATCATCGGCATGCCGCGCCAGCTCTTGAATCTGGTCCGCCCCAACCGCTGGCCGGATGAAATCAACCCGGAGGTCGCCACCTATTGGGAATTGAAAAAACACGCCTTGAGCCCGATCCAGCGGCTGGGCACCGTCACTTGCGTGGACGGTTTTTCGCCCACGGCCGGGGACGATGACCATGCGGCGTTCACCGCGTTCACCCCGCAAAACGGGGTCCGGCCGGAGGCGGCCTGTGTTTACTCGCCCGCCACCAGCAACCGGTTCAAGTTCACCCGGGAAGGGTTTTCCGCCTGGGAAAATCACCTGTCCTGGCAGGATTTCTTCATCAATAAATTTGCCGCCCAAGCCAAGGCCGCCCATTGCCAACTGGTTCTGCTCCACCTGCCAGCCTATGATGAACGCCGGTCAAACGTCATCGGCGAGCGCACCATCTACGCCGGGATGACCGACCCCAAAATCCCGATGCTGGGAATACCGCCCGACCGGCTTTTCGCCGGCCTGGACGATGGGCAGGTGCAGGAGCTTTATTATGACCCGTACCACTTCAACCTCAACGGCCAGACCTGGTTCACGCGGCTCATCACGCCGCCCTTTTTGAAACTCTATGAAAACGCAACCAATCATTGAACGCGCCATCTACGCGCTCGTGGTCGTCCTCTCGCTGGCCGCCATCTGGCTGGTGCTGAACGCCCCGTCGTCGTTCCTGAACGTCCGCGTGGTCTATCAAGGCTTTTGACGCATGAACACGATCTATTTTCTGGCCGGCCTGCTGGCCTACGTCCTCATGGCCCGGGTGGTCATGAGTCGCCTCACGGGCACCGTGCGCGAACTGCTTTTCGCCGCGTTGAACGTCACGGGGGTTTTCCTGTTCCTGTTCTACGGCGGCAAGGAGCATTATGTGCTGCGCTTTGTTATCTACCTTGCGCTCATTGTCGGCCTCTATCTCGTCCTGCTCCTGTTTTCGGAGAAGCGCGGTCTCTGGCCGTGGCTGGCGTTTTTTGCGCCCATCGCGGCGCTGATTGTGGTCCGGTATGTGCCGGGCGAATGGTACGTGGCGCTGGGCCATGCGATGGGCAAGACCTGGCGCGGCGTGCCGCAGATGATCGGCATCTCCTACCTCGCCTTCCGGTGCAGCCGGCTGGTGTTGGAGATCCGGAACGGCGCGGTGAAAAAGCCGAACTTCCTGGAATACGTGAATTTCGCCTTTTTCCTGCCCACCATGCCGGTCGGCCCCATCAACACCTACGCCAATTTCCGGCGCGGATTTGCGGAGCCGTATAGGGTGCCGGTCGGCCGCGCGGCGCTGCGCATCCTCGTGGGCGCGGTCAAGTACCAGTTCCTCGGCAACCTCTGCAACCAGCTCACTTATTCCGGCCTGCTGCTAGATGACCACCCGCACCACTGGATGGACCTGCCGGTGGCGATGTATTTTTACTACCTGTATCTTTACCTGAACTTCTCCGGCTTCTGCGACATGGCCATCGGCGCGGCGGGGCTCATCGGCATCCCGGTGCCGGAAAATTTCGACAATCCTTTCGCGGCGCGGAACGTGAAGGATTTCTGGAACCGCTGGCATATCACGCTCTCCGTCTGGATGCGCGACGTGGTGTTCTCGCCGCTCTCGAAATTTCTTGTCCACCTCATGGGCGTGCGCCTGGCCGACCATGCCATCGCCCTGACCATCGCCATCGTGTTCCTGCTCGTGGGCGTCTGGCACGGGGCCGGCTGGAATTTCGCCGCCTACGGCGCGGTCCACGCGCTCGGCGTGGTGACCAATCATTACTACACGATTTTCCTGAAGAAAAAACTGGGCCGCGAACGCTTCAAGGCCTACAACGAGAACCGGCTGATCCGCGCCGCGGCCATTGTGCTGACGTTCGCCTATTGCGGCGCGAGCCTGATTTTCTTCGCCAACACCTTCCCGCAGATCCGGGAAATATTCTCGATACTGCAATGAGCTGTTTAACCACGAAATACACAAAACACACTAAAGAGAAAATTGGATGGGCAGGAGCAGACGGTAAAACAAATTCCGAGACCCCGGTTTCTTCCCAATTCATTTCGTGTGATTCGTGTATTTCGTGGTAAATAAAAATTCAAAAAAAGAAACCATATGGCGAGTATCATTCACAAACTGGAGAGTTTCGAAATCATGGGTGCTTGTTTTGCGGTCTATAAGGAAAAGGGCAGCGGTTTCGTGGAATCAGTATATCAGGAATGCCTGGAGATTGAACTGGGCTTGAGAAACATACCGTTCAAAGCCCAGCCGGAACTCACCCTGATTTACAAGGGCCGGCCACTCCAAGGCAAATTCAAGCCGGATTTTATCTGTTATGACAAGATTGTGGTGGAGTTGAAAGCGGCCAGCGGCCTGACGGATGAGCATCGGGCGCAGGTTCAAAATTATTTGCGAGCCACCGGCTTGAAGCTTGGTTTGTTGATTAACTTTGGCCACTATCCGAAGGTCGAATATGAGCGTATCGTCCTGTGAAAAAGAATTGGAACCACGAAACCCCAAAAACCCGCTAAAAACGAAATGGTCAGAGGCAGGTCATAAAATAAAACCAGCACTTGTATTTTTTCAGCTTATTTCGTGTGATTCGTGTGTTTCGTGGTTTAACCATCCCGGTTTTTTGACATGAACCCCCATCTGACCTTTCATCATTTTGGGCTGGCCGTCCGCCGGCCGGACGAGGCGCGCAAATTTGTCGCCGCGCTCGGCTACGCCTTGGGGGAATCCGTCTTTGACCCCGCCCAGAACGTCCACCTCCAGCTCTGCACCCAGGCCGGCCATCCGGCGGTGGAGATCATCTGGCCCGGTAACACCACCGGCCCGGTGGACAAGCTCGCCCAGCGCCACGCCTCCGGCATCATCTACCATCTTTGCTACGCCACGGACAACCTGGCGGCGGCGCTGGATGGACTGACTGCCGCGGGCTTGCGCCCCATGTGCATCTCGCCGGCCACGCCCGCGCCGCTCTTCGGCGGCCGCCCGGTCTCCTTCTACAACGTCGTGGGGATGGGGCTGATTGAGATCCTCGAAAGCTGAGACCTGAAGGCTGAGACCAAGTTGAATTGTTGAATTGTTGAATTGTTGAATTGTTGAAGGGTTGAAGCGGAAGGCAGAAACAACGAACAACGAATTGACGAGGCGGAATCGGCGGCCGTTAACCGCGAAAGTCAGAGAGCAAAAACCGCACAACAAACACCGCGCGCTTATGAGACGCGACTACGTAGAATATAGGCCGAATATGAGGCGGCTCACATCGGCTGCTCAGGAATTGGTGAGCTGCAACCCTTTCAGGGATGGGGGATTTTCTTTGGTTTCCCAGGGTAGGCGCGAGCGCCAACCCTGGGCTGGAGGACGGAACGCCGTTGGCGTTCAATGCAGGCCGAGGTGGCAAAAATTGAATTGGGTTTGCCTTTTGCGCTTTTTCGCGGCCAAGTTTCCGGGATTTTTTGTTCGCGTATTTGGCGTATTTCGCGGTTTATCTCCGGTCTTTCCGCTTCCACGCTTCCACGCTTCCACGCTTCAACAATTCAACGTTTCTCGTTTCCACTTCCCGCCTTTCCCTGTAATTTTCCGCCATGGAAGTCCGCAGCGTGGAAACCATTGTCCGAGTCTTGAACGCCGCGAAGGTGGAATACCTCATCGTGGGCGGCCTGGCCGTCAACGCGCACGGTTACGAACGGTTCACCAAGGACGTGGACCTGGTCATCGGGCTGGAGCGGGAAAACATTATACGCGGCCTGCGGACGTTGATGAGCGTTGGCTATAACCTGAGGATCCCCGTGACCCCCGAGCAGTTTGCCGATCCCGCGTTGCGCGAGGAATGGCGGCGGGAAAAGAACATGGTGGTGTTGCAGTTGTGGAGCGATGTCCATCAGCGCACCCCGGTGGACGTGTTTGTCTATGAGCCGTTTGACTTCAAACGGGAGCTGGCCGGTGCGCTGCAACTTCCGGTGGCCGGCAATGAACTGGCCCCCGTGGTGCGCTATGAGGCCTTGCTGAAGCTGAAAAAATCCGCTGGACGAACCCAGGATCGGGCCGATATTGAAAAGTTGCGCAAATTGAAATCAAGCCGGAAAAAGCCATGACCAAAGCCGAGCTTTATGCCCATCCCGGGTGGGAAACCTGCACCTTTGAAGGTGCGGAGATGAGCACCCTGCGGCTGGGATTGCAAAGCACCTTCCGCGAAAAACTCGAATGGCTGGAGGAGGCCGAAACGCTGACCCTGCGCCTGCGCGCCGCGCGGGAAAAAGCCAGGCCAAAAGCCGGGACGAGAAAGCGGAAAGGGGCAGCGGTTAAGGGTTGAAGAGTTGAAGTGATGCAGCGGACTGAAACCTGAAGGCTGATATCTGAAACCTGAAACTTGAAACCTGGAACTTGAAACCTGGAACCTGCACCGATATTTACGATTTACGAATGACGATTTACGATTTTGAATTTGACCACGAAAGACACGAAAAGAAGCGTTGAAGCGTTGAAGCGTTGGAGGGTTGAAGTGATGCAGCGGACTGAAACCAGAAGGCTGAGACCTGAAACCTGAGACCTGAAACTGGATATTTACGATTTACGATTTTGAATTTGACCGCGAAATACACGAAAAGAAGCGTTGAAGCGTTGGAGGGTTGAAGTGATGCAGCGCAAAGGAAACATTCAACATTGAGCATTCAACGCCCGATGTCGAATATCGAACTGGGGAAAGCGAGCCGAGATTTAACGCCAAGGCGCGAAACAAATGCGGATTGCGGATTGCGAAATACATCCAAAACCGCAAACCCGAACCTGAACGCAAAATTTTTTGGCCGCAAAAAAGCGCAAAGGACGCAAAACAGTTTAACCGCGAAATACGCGAACCACGCGAACGGAAAAACTGGGAATGATAACCATGAAGGACATGGAGGACATGAAGAGGCTGAAACCTGAGACAGGAGAGCGGAAACCACAGGGGACTATCTCTGGAGCCCGCCGAATTTATATAGAGGCTTTTCCGGTGAATGGATGCCGCGAGCGCAACCCGGGAAATTTTTCATAATCGCGGTCGGTGGTAATCCATTCGCAGCCGGACTCAATGGCCAGGGCGGCAAACCAGGCATCGGGAATCAGATTGCCCGTGGCCGGAAGCGATTGGCACAGGCTGGTAAAAATTTGCCAGTGACGGGAACCCGGCGCGATGATTTGGCAATTCGACAGCTCACGAAGCTGCCGCGCAAAATCCAGGGCCGAGGAAATCGGACTTGGGATCGTGAAAACACGCGGATGGGTCACGACGCGGAGGAAACCGCTCAACCCATGGTCGCTGATGCCATAGGGCTGGCCGCTTTGGATAATTTCCTCCAGCCATTGCCGGTAACGTGGATGATCCACCGCGTCTTCGCGGTGGGCATAGACGAGGACGTTTACGTCGGGCAGGATCATGCACCCTGTTCCATCAGGGCAAGCAACGCGGTGGAGTTGTTCAAATCAACTCCGGGGCGAACGCCTTGTCCACCCACGGTGGTCAGACGAAAAAACGGCTGCCGGGCGACGATCGGCTTGGGCGCGATTTTATCGCGCAACGTCTCCTCAATGAAGTGCGACAAGTCGCAGCCTTTGGCCTGCGCCAGTTTGGTGGCTTGGTCGAGCAAGGTTTCATCCAGTTGGATCGTCGTCTGCATGGATGAAAGATTATCCCAAGAGCAACCAACTGTCAAAGCAGCGACGGGGGTGCCAAAGTTTTTCAAGTTTCAGGTCTCAGGTTTCCAGTTTCAGGTTTTGGCTGACTCTCCGGTCTTTCCGCTTTAACT
>CAIQEI010000002.1 GCA_903870815.1 uncultured Verrucomicrobia subdivision 3 bacterium | reverse complement strand
GGTGAAGCAGAACTGTCCAGAAGGCAAGGACTACAACTCGCCCAAGACGACACGTTCCCGCGCCCAGCTCGATAGCGAATGGGAAAAGTCCGTCAAAATGGCGCTCATCGCCCGCGACCTGATGGTGGGCAATCCCAAGCTCGCCGAAATGGGCTTTGGCGAGGAGGCGCAAGGCCACAACGCCATCGCCTCCGGTTTTCAGGGCCAGCGCCAATGGACGGATTACCAGCCCAACGGCGATTTCCTTGAAGCCATCCTCAACACCTCGTTCGACTGGAACGGCATCCGCGCGCCGTACATCGTCGCGACTGAGAATGACTGTCTTAACGGCGCTTCGATGCTGTTCGGCCATCTGCTGACGAACACCGCGCAGATATTCGCCGACGTGCGCACCTATTGGAGCGCGGATTCCGTCAAGCGCGTCTCCGGCCACAAGCTGGAAGGCAAGGCGGCGGGTGGCATTTTGCATCTCATCAATTCCGGCCCGGCCACGCTCGACGGCACCGGCCAGCAGGAGATTGACGGACAGCCGGTGATGAAACCGTTTTGGGAAGTCACCAAGGACGAGGCGAAGAAATGCCTCGACGCGACGACGTGGCATCCGTCCATCACGGAATATTTTCCCGGCGGCGGCTGGAGCACGCGCTATCTCACGCGCGGCGGCATGCCGGTGACGATGTGCCGTTTTAATCTCGTCAAGGGCCTGGGCGCGGCGCTGCAGATCGCCGAAGGCTGGACGGTGGAGTTGCCGGCGAAGGTCCACGACGCGCTCGACCAGCGCACGAATCCGACGTGGCCGACCACCTGGTTCGCCCCGCGGCTCACCGGCCACGGCGCGTTCCGCGATGTCTATAGCGTGATGAACAACTGGGGTGCCAACCACGGTGCCATCAGCTACGGCCACATTGGCGCGGACCTGATTTCGCTGGCAGCGATGCTGCGGATCCCGGTCTATATGCACAACGTCGGGGCGGAAAAAGTGTTCCGTCCGAGCACGTGGGCGGCGTTCGGCACGGCTGACCTGGAAGGCGCGGATTATCGCGCCTGCCAGAACTTCGGCCCGCTCTACGCGTAAGCGGATCCGGGGCGAAGACGTTTAACGCAAAGACGCAAAGGTGCGCAGGCGCAATTGTTTTGCGCTTGTGCGGGGTTATGGCTTTGACCGTCGCCGTCCGCTGAACACAAACCATCATGAATTCCATCAAATCCAAACTCGTAATGGCTGGCCTGCTGCTGGCCGGGCTCGCTTCGGCCATCGTTTCCGCCGCCGATTCGCCGGATCCCTATGCGAATGAAACCCCGGCGCAGCATGATGCGCGCATGGCCTGGTGGCGCGACGCGCGGTTCGGGATGTTCATCCATTGGGGCGTGTATTCGGTGCCCGCGGGGACTTACCACGGCCAGCAAATCCCCGGCATCGGCGAGTGGATCATGAACAGCGGGAAAATTCCGATGGCCGAATATCAAGCCTACGCGAAGGAATACAACCCGGTGAAATATAATGCCGATGACTGGGTGCGGCTGGCGAAGGCGGCTGGCATGAGATACATCGTCATCACCGCAAAGCATCACGACGGTTTCGCGAATTTTGAAACCCAGGCCAGCCCCTGGAACATCGTGCAGGCGACGCCCTATGGCCGGGATGTTTTGAAACCCCTGGCTGCGGCGTGCCGCAAATATCACCTCAAGCTCGGGTTCTATTACTCGCAGGAACAGGATTGGAACAATGGCGGCGCGGCCTACGGCGGCAAATGGGACCCGGCGCAGCAGCATGACATGGATGACTACATTGACCACGTGGCTGTGCCGCAGGTAAAAGAATTGCTGTCCAATTACGGAGAATTTCCCGCCGTGCTGTGGTGGGATACGCCGACGGACATGACCAAGGAGCGCGCGGACAGGTTGATCGCCCTGCTGCAACTTAAGCCCGGCATCATTCACAACAACCGGATGGGCGGCGGTTACAAGGGCGACACGGAAACGCCGGAACAATCCATCCCGGCGACGGGGTTTGCCGGACGCGACTGGGAGACGTGCATGACCATGAATGACACGTGGGGCTACAAGAGTTACGACCAGAACTGGAAATCCACCGAGACGATCTTGCGCAACCTGGTGGACATCGCGAGCAAAGGCGGCAATTACCTGCTCAATGTCGGGCCGACCAGCGAAGGTCTGATTCCCGAAGCCAGCGTGGAGCGGCTCCAGGCCGTTGGCGCTTGGATGAAGGTGAACGGCGAGGCGATATACGGCACGACGGCCAGCCCGTTCAGCAAGCTGCCTTGGGGCCGCTGCACGAAGAAAATATCGGCCGACGGCAAAACAACGACGCTCTACCTGCACGTTTTCAACTGGCCGACGAACGGCAGCTTGATGGTTCCGGGCTTGAACAATTCCGTTGCGTCCGCGCGGCTGCTGGCGACGGGCAAGAAATTGAAATTCAGCCGCACGGAGGGCGGCGTGGAAGTGAAAGTTCCCGCGACGGCACCGGACGCGATTTCCTCGACGGTTGTTTTGAAAATCAAGGGCACGCCGGAGATTGTTGCGCCATTCATCCGTCAGGCCGCCGACGGCACGGTGCGGCTGCCGGCCAGCGAGGCGAAGCTGCAGGGCGGGTTGCAATATGAGATCGGCGCCGGCAAGGACAACGTCGGGTATTGGCTGGATCCGGCGGACACGGCGAGCTGGACCTTCAAAGTGGACCGCCCGGGTAAATTTAAAGTGATCGCAGAAATCGCGGCGGTGGCCTCGGAAAATTTTGAAGTCATGGTCGGCGACCAGCAAGTGTCCGGCACGGCGCCGGTCACGACGGATTACATCACGTTCGAACCCATTGACCTGACCGGCACGCTGGAGCTTGCCGCCGGCAAGGTGACGTTGACGGTGAAGCCGGTGGCCGAAGGCTGGCACCCGATGAATCTACGGAGCGTGGTCCTGATGCCGGCGGATTGAGGGGTTCCTGCAGCTTGGTCGCGAGCGCCTGCTCCAGCGGTGCGGGCCACAGCGGTCTTTTCATGGATAAGGCATGGTTCACAGTTCCGTGAAAATTGTTATTACGTGAACATGTATTCCCCTGATTGAGGCACAAAAGGGCAACGTAAAACAGAAGAAGGCCGGCCACGATCAATCGGGGCACTTGCCAATTACCCGGCCTCGGCTGAGGAAACGCCACCAATCGCAAGCGACGCATTTATTCCCAGTTGATTTTAAAACTGGGCGAGTCGTTTTTATATTCAAGGATCTTTGATTTCGTGATGGTCACGCTGCCGCGGGCTTCACTGAGGATCCACAGGCCGTGCCCGCCTTTCCCGCCCATCCCATAATTGGCGAGGGTTACATTTTCCATGCGGGTGTTGGACAGTGTGATGCCACCCGCTTTGCCGCCCGGTTCAATGATGCTTATGCCATCGGTGAAACTATCTTTGATGTCCAGGTTGCGGATGACCACGCCGGAGATACTGCGGCGATTCAGGCAGAACTGGAGCGCCGCCTTTTGGCTGCGGAACAGATCACAGTCCTGCACGACCGTTGTCCCGCTGAAATTATTATCCAGGTGGTTTCTGGCATCCGCCGTCGGAAAGGTGGTGCTAATCAGAATGGCGCTCCCCGCTGGAATGTCGGTGAACCGGCAGTCTTCAATACAATTGCTCGCGCCGCCGTAAATTGCCGCCCCATTCGCCAGAAAGGGCAACTGACCCGTGCAGCGGCGGATGCAGTTGAAACCAGGAGAAAATATCTGCCGGATATAAGTCGTCGGCCAGATGGCAAAACAATCATCTCCCGTGCCGCGCGCGGTGCAATTCTGAATGACTGAGTTGCGCACCCCGACGCAAAAGTTCACCCCGTCGGCGAGCGTGTTACGGAAACGACAGCCCTCCACCACCAAATTGCTGGAATTATTGACCCACATACCGCACTTGGTGTGCTCGATCCAAATCCGCGTGATGGTGGAATTCACTCCGAAGGTTCCGTCAATGCCGTCGTTTATCTCGGTATCATTGCGGTAATTCAATTTGCCAATGATGGCGAAGTCGGCCAGATGGATGTTGCTGCCGAGTCCGCGAAAGCGAACCCGCTGGTTGGCGTTCGAATAAAGCCCCGCCTCGCCAACAAAGGTGGTATGCCACATCCCCGCGCCCTGAATGGTGATGCCGGGCGGAACATTGATGTCACTGGTAATCTTGAAGGTGCCCGGGGGCACCCAAACACTTTTCCCCTGCTGCCGGGCCGCCGCGATGCAATTTTTCAATGAGGCGGTGTCGTCGGCTTCGCCTTTGCCGGTCGCGCCAAAGTCGGACACGGAAAGTGAATCCGCCGGTGCGCGCAGCGGCGCTGACACCTGCTCCAGGTCAACGAGGTCAATGATGTAACCAGGCGCAAGGTCGACCTGGTCTTTCTGGAGGCGCAGCACGTCTCCGTTGGTAACGGTCAAATCTTTCAAGCGAACTTCGTCGTAGAAATTTCGCGGCCGGCCGGCTTTCGGATTATTGCTGAACGGGTAGTCGCCATAGAGCCATGAATATTTGGACGTGAGGGGCAGTTTTTGGACGAATTTTCCGTTTTGGTAGAGACTTAGGGTGGAATCAATGCCACCACCGCCCGGCGCATCCGGCAAGCTGTAACGCACGACGATGGCGTTGGCCTTTTGGGTGGCGGTAAATTCCACATACTGTCCGGTCGCCGCCAGCCGCACGTATTTTTGCCCGGAAGACTCGGTGGCAATCAAAAATGGTTCATATCCCGGCCCCATAACGACGCCCGTGGTCTTCATGGCTTCCGCTTCATAAGTGGTCCATGGAATATCCGCGCCCCGAAACGATTGCGCCATGGCGGGATGCATGCCGGCCAACCCAGCCAGTAGGATCAATAAATAATGGAGCTTGGCTTTCAAGCTTCGAGAATTTGTTCGGCTGGAACTGGGCATGGAGGATTCACGGAATCAGTTGGCGTTTTTACAGACTGGGAGTCAACATTTAATCAGCGAGCTGTCGGTGGGGGTTAAAAAGGAGAAACTTTAGAGGGAGTCATTACCAAGATTTCCGGCCAGCTGTTTTGGGGTGGCTGCGGGGACTGCCGGGCGGGGTAAGCGAGTTTCTGCTCGCCCTGGCAGTTTATAATTGTTTCCATGCGAGAACGATTCCACTTCGCGATTTAGCTGAAATGTCAAAGCCGCAATACACGATCTCACTCTTCAGCGTCCTCCTGCTGGCACCGCTGCCCGCGTTACCCGCCGCTGAAGTCAAACCTGTTAAACCCAACCTCGTGGTCATCCTCGTGGACGACATGGGCTACGGCGACATCGGGCCGTTTGGGTCCAAAATGAACCGCACCCCGAATCTTGACCGGATGGCTGCCGAAGGAATGAAACTGACCAGCTTTTACGCCGCACCGGTTTGCACGCCGTCGCGGGCACAAATGATGACGGGTTGCTACGCAAAACGTGTTTCGCTGCCGGATGTGATTTTCCCTTCCTGCCCCATTGGCATCAGCGCGAAGGAACATACCGTCGCGGAATTGCTCCAAAAACAAGGCTACGCCTCGATGGCCATCGGCAAATGGCACCTCGGCGATCAGCCGGAGTTTCTTCCGACCCGGCACGGTTTCGATCACTATTTCGGGCTGCCCTACTCCAACGACATGGGCGGCACCGGCAAACCGGATCCGGAAGGCAACGTGCGTCCACCATTACCCCTCTTGCGCGACAATCAAGTAATGGAGACGCCGGCCGATCAGGACACGCTGACAGCGCGTTACACCGAAGAAGCGGTAAAGTTCATCACCACCCACAAAAAGCAGCCGTTTTTTTTGTATTTCCCGCATACGGCCGTCCATGTGCCGCTACATCCGGGAAAACAATTCAGAGGCAAATCCGCCAATGGCACCTACGGCGACTGGGTTGAAGAAGTGGGCTGCGTGCTGGCCACGCTGAAGAAGCTCAAGCTCGACTCGAAAACGCTGGTCCTCTTCACGAGCGACAACGGCCCGTGGCTGACCCAGGGCACCAACGGGGGCGTCGCCGGTCCATTGCGCGGGGGCAAGCGATCCACCTGGGAAGGCGGCATGCGCGAGCCCACCATCGCCAGGTGGCCCGGTAAAATTTCCCCCGGTTCCAGCTGCGACGCGCCCATGAGCGAGATCGATGTGTTGCCCACCCTGGTCAAACTCGCCGGGGGCACCGTACCGACCGATCACCCGATTGACGGCAAAGACATCTGGCCGGTGCTCGCCGGACAGACTCAGGAGTCGCCGCACGACGCGCTCTTCTACTTTAACGGCAACAAGCTCGAAGCCGTCCGCTCCGGTCCCTGGAAACTCGCCATCGCGCCGCAAGCCCTGTTTAACAAGCCCGGGGGCGACATCGAAATCGTCCCTCACACCGGCCCGCGCCTGTACAATCTCGACACCGACATCGGCGAACGCACCGATGTCGCCACGCAACATCCCGATATCGTCGCCCGGCTGCTGCGCTGCGTGGCGCGAATGGACGCCGACCTTGGCACGAAAGGCACCGGACCGGGGGTTCGCCCGCCGGATCGCGTGGCCAATCCGAAACCATTGCTAAAGCGGATCGCCACCGAATACGATTAAAGGCGGTGACCGGCTTCACTTTTCTGATCCAGTCCATGAGTTAGTCCTGGGACATGGTTGAGTTTATGTTTTTGTTTGTTCTTTGTCCATCCCCTGCATAGGGAGGGCGAAGCCCGACCGGAGCTGG
>CAIQEI010000001.1 GCA_903870815.1 uncultured Verrucomicrobia subdivision 3 bacterium | reverse complement strand
GTGGCCAAAGTGGAGTGGCACCATGGCGAACTGTTCCCTCGCGTCGGGTTCATCGTGACCAATCTAATCCGGCCCGCCAAACGGGTGGTGCGGTTCTATAATCAACGGGGCACGGCGGAGCAGTGGATCAAGGAAGGTAAGAACGCCGTCAAATGGACAAGGCTGTCCTGCCATGACTTTGTGGATAATCAAGTGCGGCTGCAACTATTCGTGCTGGCTTACAACCTGGGCAACTTCCTGCGGCAGGCGGTGCTGCCGCCAGCGGTGCGTCACTGGACGTTGACGACGTTGCGGGAGAAGTTGATCAAGATCGGGGCGAAGGTGGTTCGCCATTCCCGGAAGATCGTCTTTCAGATGGCGGAGGTGGCGGTGCCGCGAGAGTTGTTCCAGACGATTTTGGAACGGATTGGACGGCTGAGATCACCAGCTGCAGCAACCGGATGAGGAAAAGTGGAAGGAATCACATGAAAATCACGGCACAAACGGAGGCGGTGTCTTCACCTCCAGAAGAAAAATGGCATTGGAGCCAACAATGGCGTCAAAACACCTTCCGCGCCGGACAAAAACTGAAAGCGGACTGGAAAAAAGACTTGCATAATCTGGGAGCAGGCAGAAAATTACGAAAACCACCCACGCCGTTCGTGGGCATGAAACCAAATGGGAAATCCCAGATTAGTGCATTTCAACTTTGCCGACAACGGTGCAGATCCACAAGCGGGTGTGACGCTGGGACCGGACGGCAACTTCTACGGCACAGCCTATCAAGGCGGTACCTCAAATGCCGGTACCGTGTTCGAAGTGACCATCAACGGGACGTTGACGACGTTGGTGAATTTTACCAACGTCAATGGGGCAAACCCGCGAGCGAGTCTTTCCCTGGGACCGGACGGCAACTTTTATGGCACAACTTACCAATACCCCATGTCGCCGAAGCCTTTTTCCACGCATAATGACTCTATGGCTTTCAATTTTTCATTTGCCGTCGCCGGGCCTTGTCCAGCCCTGACCAAATTATGAGCAAGGAACCTGAAAGCAGCAAAGCTTCTGATCCGGAGACGGGCGCGGCGCAAGGTCGGACCCGGTCCGAACAAACGAGCACGCACGCCGCCCAGGTCAGGACGCAAACCGAACAAGCCACCACGAGCGCCGCCCAGGCAGAGACCCGCGCCGAGCAAGCCACCACGCGCAGCACCCAGGCCGCAACCCATTCGGAACAGGCGAGCACGCGGACGAAACAGACGGCGACGCAGGCCGCCCAGGACCAGACGCGAGACGCGCAGGCGGAAACGCAGATTGAGCAGGACCAGACGCGCGCGACCCAGGCAGAGACACAGTCCCGGCAGGCCAATATCCACATCACGGAGCAGGCGCTGAGCGAGTCCGAATTGAGTTACCGTCGGCTGTTTGAAGCGGCGAAGGATGGCATTTTAATATTGGACGTTGAGACCGGTCGCATAAATGACGTGAATCCATTTCTGGTTGAGCTGCTGGGGTTTTCCCGCGGGGAAATGCTTGGCAAAACGGTCGGCGAGCTGAGCCCGTTCAAGGATGTTGTTTCCAACCAGGCCATGCTTGAGCGTTTGCAAAAGGAAGGTTATGTCCGCTATGAAGACTTACCCTTGAAAACCAAGGACGGTCGCGACATCGCCGTGGAGTTTGTGAGCAACGTCTATCGCGCCGGTGACCAACAAGTGATCCAATGCAACATCCGCGACATCACCAACCGTAAACAGGCGGAATTGGCTTTGAATACAGCGCGAAAGGTGCTGGAAGAGATTGTTAACGCGCTCCCGGTGCGCGTGTTCTGGAAGGACAAAAATCTGGTTTATTTGGGATGTAATACGGTTTTCGCGCAGGATGCGGGATTTGCCGTGCCGGCTGACATCATCGGCAAAGAGGATCGTCAGCTGGTGTGGCGGGAGCAGGCGGAAAAGTACCGGCGCGATGACCGCCAGGTGATTGTGAGCGGGCAATCCAAGCTGCTCTTTGAAGAAACGCAAACCACCCCCGCCGGCAATACCATCACGGTGCTTTCGAGCAAGCTGCCGATGCGCGATGCCCGGGGTGAAATCATCGGCGTGCTCGGAACGTATATGGACATCACCGAGCGTAATCAATCCGCCGAGTCGTTGCGGTTGCTCGGACCCGCCGTGGAACAGTCCCGGGAGTCCATCGTGATCACCGACGCGGAACTGGATTTGCCCGGACCGAAAATTGTTTTCGTCAATCCCGCGTTCACGCAGATGACCGGCTACACGGCGGCCGAGGCCGTGGGCAAAACGCCCCGGATTTTACAAGGACCCCGCACGGACAAGACCGTGTTGCGTCAGATCCGGCGAAACCTTGAGCGGGGCGAAGCCTTTGCCGGTGAAGCCATCAATTATCGCAAGGACGGAAAAGAATTTATCCTGGAATGGCAAATCGCGCCCATCCGCAGCGCCGGTGGAAAAATCACGCACTTTGTCGCCACCCAGCACGACATCACGGGACGCAAGCGGATGCAAGAATCGCATAACCGCCTGGCCATGGCCGTGGAGCAGGCCGCCGAAACGATCGTGATCTCCGACACCGAAGGCACAATCGTCTATGTCAATCCGGCGTTTGAGAAAACCACCGGCTACACCCGCGCGGAGGCCCTTGGCCAAAACCTCCGCATCCTCAAGAGCGACAAACAGGATGCCGCCTTTTACCGCCGGATGTGGGAAATGCTCGGATGCGGTCAAGTGTGGCAGGGCCATTTCATCAATCGCCGTAAGGACGGCAAACTTTTTGAGGAGGAGGCCACGATCTCGCCGATTCGCGATGCCGGGGGCAAGATCGTCAACTATGTGGCCGTCAAGCGCGACGTGACGCGGGAAGTGCAGCTGGCTGCCCAATTCCGTCAGGCGCAAAAAATGGAAGCCGTCGGCACGCTGGCCGGCGGCGTGGCTCATGACTTCAATAACATCCTGGCCGTCATCCAAATGCAGGCCTCCTTGTTGAAAAGCGGCGGCGGCCTTTCCGGCGCGCAATCGGATCTGGCTGACGATATCGGCAGTGCCATACAACGCGCGGTCGGCCTCACCCGCCAGTTGCTTTTGTTCAGCCGCAAGGAAGTCCTGCAGCCGCGCGCTTTGGATTTGAACCATTCCGTCGTAGAAATGACTAAAATGTTGACGCGCACCCTTGGCGAAAACATCGCGGTCCACCTCAAGCTGGCGGTCCAACCGATGTCCATCCACGCCGATCCGGGCATGATGGATCAGGTCTTGATGAACCTCTGTGTGAACGCCCGCGACGCCATGCCCAACGGCGGCCAGTTGATCATCGCTACCGCCGGCGTGGACTTCGACGATTCCGCCGCCACGCAAACCGCCCAGGCGCGGCCCGGTTCCTTTGTGCGCTTGAGCGTCATCGACAACGGCTGCGGGATTCCTCCTGAGAATCTTGCCAAAATATTTGAGCCGTTCTTCACCACCAAAGCGGTCGGCAAAGGCACGGGTCTGGGGCTGGCCACCGTCTTCGGCATCGCGCAGCAACACCAGGGCTGGGTGAATGTCCAAAGCGAAGTCGGCCACGGAACGACCTTTAACGTTTATTTGCCCCGGCTGGTGGCATCGCACGACACCAAATTCCTTAAAATAATGCCAGCCACCGCCCCTTCCGGTCATGAAACCATCCTGCTGGTGGAGGATGAGCCGTCCCTGCGCACAATTATAAAACTTACCCTCGCTCGCCTTGGCTACCGCGTGCTGGAAGCGGCCACGGGCGTCAAAGCTTTGGAAGTCTGGAAAGCCCATCCCGGCGAAATTCATTTATTGCTCACCGATTTGATGATGCCCGATGGCATGACCGGAAAAGAACTGGGTCAACGTCTGCTTCAAGAAAATCCAAAGCTAAAGGTCATTTACATGAGTGGATACAGCGCCGACATCGTCGCCAAAGATTTTCCGCTGCAGGAAGGCGTCAACTTTCTTACCAAGCCGTTTCCGACGGAAAAACTCGCGCAGACCCTCCGGAACAGTTTGGATGCAAATTGATTTTTATGGCCCAAGTGATACCCCATCCAAGCCTGACCAAGTCCCTGCGGGTGGTCGTGCCCAGCCCCAACCTTTTGACCCACCCGATGGCGGAAATGCTGCTGAGGCTGCGGCCCGTTGATCTGGAACATCCATCCAAACTTGAGCAGCTTTGTAAAATCGCGGACGAATTGGAACCGGGCGCTGCGGTTGAACTGACCCAGTCCGAAACTGCCACCATGAGAATCATTCTTACGGCCAAGGGCTTTTGCTGCGCTACGGACGTGAAGGCCTGTCAAACTTTCGGAAAACAATACGTTTTCAAGCTCCCCAAATACTAAACCGCGATGTCTTCGCCGCCAAGGCAGCACAGCTTTGGTTTTAAATATTCGTAGCCTCGTCTCGTAAGAGCGCGGTGTGTCGTTCGTGGATAAAACGATCCCATTTCTTGCCTCACCGCCATGCCTCAACTCCAAAAGAAGCCTTTGCAAAACCCGATTGTCGCTGTAGCGGCGGTCTGTGACCGCCGTAATTTTCCAAGCATTCCGCGCGTCCCCGGCGCTCATATAGCAGTTTCGATTAACATTAGCACAAACGTCAAACCGGTAGTGCTGACCTGCGGGTTTGCCAACCCGGCGGCGCAGCAGCGCCGCCCTACCACCCGATGTGCCAATGTCGTTGTGATTTGCTATAGAGTGCCGCAATCGGACTTTTTCAGCGGTTTCCAAAAGCGGTAAAGCGTTCTCGCTAGCCATCCGGAATTAAGGCCGGGTGTCCAGTCCCTAGGGCGCTATGTCCCGGGTCGAGTTTGACAATAGCGAGCGTCCAGTCATGTGCGCGTCGCTCCGTGCATGCCGCGGAATTTCGCGGATTTAATTGTTTTTTCCGGGTTAAACACGACAGTAAACACGATTGAACTTGCGTCCGCGGCCAAACAAATTTATTGTGACGGCCCTTTCACGGCGGGGTAGCCAAGTGGTAAGGCAGGGCTCTGCAAAAGCCTCATCCGTCGGTTCGATTCCGACCCTCGCCTCCAGCTTAAACACTGGATTTTAAGGCTTTCTGCGAGGTTTTTGAGGGTCATTGTCAGCAAAAACGTCAGCAGCGAGTGGCACTTGGGTTAACTCTCCCATTCATTTGCCCTACTCGCCCATGGCACTCTAACGCTGAGGTTTCGGTTCTGTTAAAGTCATAAAAATTAACAAAACCATGAAAACAGCATACCGCATGTTCCTCCGGGGCACCACCTACTGGTGCCAGAACAACCAAACTGGCAAGCAGGAATCCCTTGCCACCAAAGACAAAACCCAAGCCCAGCACCTGCTGCACATTAAAAATCAGCCCCACCAGTTGGCAGGCTTGAACATCCAGATTGGGCGTGCGTATCTGCTGGGCAGCGACCCTCAATTTGCGACTCGCACTTGGCAAATGGTCATGGATTGCATCATAAACAGACACGACGGCCCCACCAAAATCCGCTGGGTCACTGCCGCCAAGAGCAAGTCATTTGACGCCATTCGGCACCTGATTCTCACAGACACCAAAGCGGATGATTTTCTCAAAGTGCTGGGCACAGGTAAGGTGTCCGCCAATGTCTTCCTCCGCCGGTTACACAATTACGCCCTCGACATGAACTGGCTGCTCACGGCGGTCATTGCCAAACGGGCATGGCCGAAGGTGAAATATGGCGAAAAACGAGCCATCACGAAGGAAGAGCATGAACGCATTATCGAGCGCGAAAAAAATCCCGAACGTAATGCCTTCTACCAACTTTGCTGGCATACCGGCGGCTCACAATCAGATGTGGCTGACTTTAGGGCCTCGGATATTGACTGGGCGAAGAAAGAGCTGTTTTTTGAACGGTTCAAAAACTCGAACCTTTCGAGCATCAGTATCGGGCCAGAGCTTGAGGCAATCCTCCGTTCTCTGCCCGCGACCGGATACTTTTTCCCTTACCTTGCGAGTGTCCGTGCCTCCGACCGAGCGACCGAATTTAAACAGCGGTGCGTGGGTATTGGAATCAAGGATGTTACCCTTCACTGCTATCGCTTTTCGTACGCCCAACGCTCCAAAACCGCGGGTGTTCCCGAACGCTTTGCTCAATCCGCGCTGGGTCATGGGAGCAAAGCCGTTCATCGCTTTTATGCCAGAGATGGCAAAGTTAAGATGCCTTCGCTTGAAGAATTCGAGCTTAAGTTTTCGCAAGACCATTTTTTTACTCAAAAAAACTGATTAATTCCAGTCTGTTTATAAATTATCGCCGAGCTGTGCTTTTTTTGTAAGTCCATTTAGTTTAAATGGTAATGCTAGGCGGACTTGACAAGATAAAGCGTAAAGATATGAATACAAGCAGCTTGTAAGAAGATTAACATTGACAATGGCTTCATTTCTTGATAACATGGCCACGAAAAATGACAACCGAGAAACACATCAAGAAGCCTTCTACGTGGAAGGTGGCGTCCTATGACCGTGGCCGGTCAAGTTGTGCCAGCATCAGCCCGACCGGGTTGATGGATGTGGTTCTCCAACACCAACAAATCAACCATGACCCCATCCCTTAACCGTTCGGTAGCAATACCCAACACAAACTTTAAACCTGCTCCTTACAGAGCGCCACAAAAATTCCGGCAGGAGAAAACTTCTCTCCCACTGCCCCAGATTCCGCTTCGACTTCCCGCCCGCCTCAACGCTGAGCAAACGGCCAAAGTTTTAGGTTTTGCCGAACACGATATTCCAGTTCTGGTTTGCTACAACTTGTTGAAGCCATTGGGGAATCCCTGTCAAAGTTCGGTTAAGTATTTTGCCACCTGCATAATTGAACAAAACGCGCAAAATCCCAACTGGTTAGATAAAGCGACGGATGCAATTGGAAATAATTGGAAAATAAAAAACTCGAACCGTAAGGCCGCCGAAGTCGTTTCGACTATCACCAAACCACGCCCACAGCGCATTTCACAGCGGGCACCCATTGACATTCAGGCCGATGTCATGCCGGAAATGGCTGCACAATAATTTAATTATGAGCAATCATTCATCATTAAGGCGGAGCTTTGCCCACATCGCGACATCGCCGCCCACAAATCAGCGGGCCATTCCCCTGCCCTTCGCGAACCGGGTGTTCCGCCAATCCCTCACCAAGGTCACCAGTGAACCAAATCCGGCTCCAGAACCCCCGCCAGCGTGTCCGCCGCCACCAACCGCCATCATGGCACCAAAATCCTTTTCCCGTCGTCTTGCCGGGTATCCGGTCGACCGGCTGGTACCGGCTGGTACCGGGTGCCGAGGCACCGGGCATCCGGAAATCCGGTGGTTCTGGGGAAAACGGAGTCGGTGATGTGGACTGGGATACATATTGAGGTGGTACGATGAAAATTACAAATATCAAGGTTGGGGTGGAGTTTAACCGCCTATTATCCGGTCATCCGGTTTTTGCCGGTGATGGGTATAAGCTGATTTCGCCCTGCCAGCACTTTTTGCAGGAAATATACCGGCTTGGAGTGGAACGCGAATGTGATTTTGTGGACTACTATTCAGGGTCTATTAAGACCATTTTCCGCAGCTACACCAAAGGCCGATACAAGCCGTTTTTAAACGCGATGGAGGAGCTTAAACTGCTGGAAATAAAACCCGGCTATTATCATTGCGCGACAAACCCGGAAAAAAGTCGGTGTAAACGTTACAAGGTGCTGGATTTGGGTAAGCGCCTTTTGGAGGACGAGGAAGTAGCTTATCTCCGTGATTTGCACAATGACCCTCAAATCAGGCGGAGAAACCTGCAAAACCGGAGTAAGCGGAAGGGAAAGGTTGTTCCGACCGGTGATGTTGCTGTTGATTCGACCAACAAGATGTTGTGGGATTTAAAATTAGACCGCGCCAAACTGGACAAAATCATGGCCAGCCACGAATTCACTGATGGAGAGCGGGATAGTATCCGGTTTAGTCTTCTGAGGTACGAGCAGGGTGATTTCAAGGGCGTGGAACGCAATCCCAAGGATGGCCGCATTCATCATTTCTGGGTATTGATGAAATCGGAAATCCGGGGTGCTTTTTTTCTCAATGATAGGAAGATTCGCACCCATACGCTTGACATTCGAGCCTGCCACCCTGTTTTCTGGGCGAATTATGTCTATGATTTCTATAAACGCACCTATAAACCGGTTATGGAATCCGGATTACCGGTTATGGACTCTACTTCCATTTATCCATCTGGCAATCATCCTGTCATTCCCTCTCTCCCAATCCCTCCTCATTATCTGGGTATAGATGGCGACATTCTGGTTAAGGAAAAGAATAGGTGGATAGCCTTCTGGACTGATGAAAATACCGACCCTAGGGAGATAATCGCCCAAGAGATAGGGTTTACGAAGGACATGGTCAAGTCGTCTATAAATTCAGCCCTGAACGGCTCCCGAAACCGGCTCGGGGAATGGCTGGCAGCAAGGTACCCGTGCTTGTTCATGGTTTGGGATTGCACCGACGTTAAATTGACCGGTAACGAAATTGCTAAGCAGTTTGAGACCGACATCATGCTAAACCCCGATTTCTTCCACTACGCCGAGTGTCTAGGTGTCCGAATCATGCCGGAGCATGACGGCGTCTCAGTGTTCGCCAAAACACGACAATAAATTAGGCGTGAGTCGCTCTTTATTTGTCATTGAACCTACTATCGTAAAGCGCGGAAGATTCAGTCGGACACT